>JAFNGP010000272.1:0-178 GCA_017885175.1 bacterium | reverse complement strand
CGCCCCTGTCAATGGAAAAGCTCGGGCGCCTCGGCCGGCGGGCGTTTCCGTCCGGCGGTCTCCCGCTCCTTTTCCACAAGGGTCTTGCCACTGCTTGACCATTCTGTTATAAATAGTTACTTGTTCGAGAGATGCAAACGGAGAATCGCATGAATATATATATGGAAAGGGATGCCGA
>JAFNGP010000271.1:386-4431 GCA_017885175.1 bacterium | reverse complement strand
AATAGTATTTATATTTGCCGCTATTTTGCTGGCGGCGACCCCTGCGTTCGCCGTCCTTCCGCCCATCGGCTACATCGGCCTGTTCACGGATACGATGCATTATGGTAATACCGTTTGTACGTCTCNNTCTGCAGGCGGCCGAGTTTGCCGTCAGCTTCCCGCCGACGGTCGTGATCGTGTCAACCGTCAGGAATCCCGGCCTTTACGGCTTGTGCTGCGGCTCGGCCGCATCCGGCATCAGCGTAGCGTTCGGGGAGGCTATGTGCCAGATGGATTGGGTTTGGCTTTTTCAGATTACCCTGGTGCAGCTGGGCTCCCCGGAGGTCCCCGCCAAGATCGATATCCTTCCGCACCCGGGGGTATTGCCGGTGCCGGCGTACCAGTTCGCGAGCTGCGAGATCGGCTATCCGATCGAGCCGTGCATCAACCTGACGCCCCTTTATATCTGCTGGACCCCGAATCCGGGTCCTCTCGGCGTGCGGGAGACGAGCTGGGGAGCGATGAAGAGCCTATTCTAGCCGCGGAGAGCTCGCGCCGCGGATTTCCAGTATTGTTACTTCGCCATGGCCTTGCTTCTCTCTTCGCCCTGCTTTCTCATCAATCCTCTATGAACGTACGCAATGTGTGTTTCGGTCTTGGCCTCGACGAGCGTTACGAGCACTTCCGGAAGGGTAATTATATAGGCCGGACCGAAGGTTTGCCCGCTGTATCCGGGCATTGAATTCCAGCTCTGATCGAGGACCTGCGCCGCCTGCAGGAACCGATTCTCGGGCTTATCACGGAGATATACGGTCACCTGCCCGACATAATCCTTATAGAAAGACACCACTGCGTATTCCACCTGCTCCGACTTATTCAACGAGCTGGTGAACATGTAGCTATCGGGAAATAGTTCGCTCGGTATCTTGCCCTTCAAGCTGTAAGCGATCCCTTCGGTCTTCGCGCGTTGAAGCAACGACTGTTTGGATTCGCCGAGATAGAAGCCGTAGATCGGCTTGTTGATTTTGTATTGTTCCGCCGTCGCTCCTATCGACGCCATCATGACGAGGACGAATACCACTGCAAATACTCTTACCATGGCTCTCACCTTATTACCTCCATTGAACGAATGCTTCCTGTAGCGGCAGAATCCCTGATGCCCGATCTGCCCTTCGAAAAGCGCACACGAGGAGCTCTCGCAATTCCCGTGCCCCTGAACGCGCAAAATGAGATCAATGCAACTCATTGCAGTACCAGACACTAGCCCGCTCAATGGAGGATAAGGCGAGTCGCTCTATCGGCAGATTACGGGAGACGCGTTCGCCTTTTGCGAGCGCCGCCCCGGCATGGAGAAAAGTCGGATTGTTGGATGAAATGAAAAGTGAGCCGCCTGGGACTCGAACCCAGGACCCCCTGCTTAAAAGGCAGGTGCTCTAACCACCTGAGCTAGCGGCCCATTGATTGCGAAGTTTGTCGAAGCCCCACCCCGCCGCACGTCCATCACAAGGCCATGCAAGATAGCGATTTCGTCACGTTCTGTCAAACGAATAGGCCCCGTCGCGGACGATGGTCGCTTCCCTCGCGGCGCCCGTCGATATGAAGGAAACGCGCGCGCCGATACCCTTCTCGATTCGCTCGATAAAGCTCCGCGCGTTCTGGGGAAGCGCGCCGTATGAGTCGACCGCGATCTCTTCCGCGCTCCAGCCCGGCATCTCCTCGAAGACGGGAGCGCATCTCGCGAGATCCTCCGGGTTCTGGGGAAAGCTCGCGATCCTCTTTCCGTCGAGCTCGTACGCGACACACAGCTTCACCCGCGGCATCCCGGAGATGACGTCGAGCTTCGTGAGCACGATCTCGTCGTAGCCGTTGAGGAGCACCGAATAGCGCCCGCCCACGACGTCGAACCATCCGCANNCGCCGCGGCCGCCCCGTCGTCGTGCCGTATTCGTGCCCCCGCTCCCGAAGCTCGTTTCCCGTATCTCCGGCGAGCTCGCTCGGCATGGGGCCGTTCCCGACGCGCGTGAGATACGCCTTGAAAATGCCGATCACGCGGCCGATATCGCGCGGCGCGAGCCCTGTTCCCGTCACGGCGCCGCCGACAGTGCACGAGCTCGACGTGACGAAGGGATACGTGCCGTGATCGATATCGAGAAGAGTCCCCTGGGCGCCTTCGAGGAGAATGCGTTTTCCCTGCGCCTTCAGGTCGTGCAAAAGCATCTGTGTATCGACGACGAGACCGGCGAGACGGTCCCGCATGTTCGCGAAATCGCTCGCGACCTTCTCGGCCGAGAGGGGCGGCGCGGCGAACATGGCGAGCTGCCTGTTCGCGTCGTTCGCCTTCGCCTTGACGATTTCGAAGAGCTCCGCCTTGTCATGGAGAAAGACCCCCATGCGAAGCCCTTTCCGCAGGTATTTATCGGCGTACGCGGGGCCGATTCCCTTCCCGGTGCTCCCGATGCTTTCCTTCTTGAGATCGGCCTCGAGAAGATTGTCGAGCATGCGATGGTACGGCATCACGATCTGGGCCGCGGAGCTGATATGGATGCGTCCGTTCACGTCGACGCCCCTCGCGACGAGATCCTGGAGCTCCGAGAGGAACGCCTGGGGATCGATGACCATTCCGTTTCCGAGGATCGCCGCGACGTGCGGATAGAGCAGACCCGAGGGAATCTGATGGAACGCGAACCGGCCGGCGTCGGTGACGACGGTGTGCCCGGCGTTCGCGCCCCCCTGGAATCTCACGACGACGTCATGAGCGCGCATGAGGAAATCGACGACCTTCGCCTTCCCCTCGTCGCCCCACTGACCCCCCACGATTACCGTTGCAGACATTGAACGCTTCCCCCTCGCCGTGAAACAACCCGCCGGAGTTTATGGCAAGGACGCCCCCGGCGCAATTGAATATTTGCCGCAAATAAATACCGCCTCCCGGTGAGGAGGCGGCTCGATTCGATTGAAAACACCTTGGCCGCTATTCTCTATTCTTCAAAGAGCGATTTCAGTATGCCCCACGTGCCCCGATCGATCGAGTTCGGCACGTTCATCCGATCGCCCGGATTGCTGTACTCGAATCCGACATCGGGAATTCCGTCGCCGTTTCCGTCGCCGAGCTCGTCCCCGTTCGGATAGCCGTCTCCGTCCGAGTCTTTCGACGCGAGGGTTCCGTCCCATGCGTAGCCGTTCTTCTTGAAATCGGAGCCGAAGCCGTTGAGGTCCTGGCCGGAAACCGGGGCGGACGACTTGTGGCAGAGCAGGCACTTGTAGCGCCGGTACACCGGCAGGGAACGCATATAGCTCTCGTTGCTCTTGAGCGTGCCGGCAGCGGATATGACGGCGGCAAGAAAGAGCACGATAATAACGTTACGCTTTAGCTTTGGGCGCACGCATACCTCCAAATTCCTAACTCTATTATAACAATGATAGTTGCAACTGTCAAGCCCGCATCCACGATAAATCGTCGAGTTTCGCCTCTCGAATGCGCGCCACCGCGGAATCGACATCGACCGCGGCTCCGCATTCAAGCAGCGACTTTCCGAGCGCCGATACGAGCCGCTCGANNGTATTCGAGCCGTGCAGGCCGAGAAAACCGGTGCGCAGAACCCTTCCCTTGAGCTCGTCCTGGCCGTCCGCCGCCACGAAGCCCTCCCGCGCCAGACAGGTGAGAACCCGCTCCCCCGGACATTCCCCTGGAAGCGCGAGAACCTGCACGGCCGACGAAGGATCTTTCGAGAAGGATTCGAGCGAGAGGTGGTTCGCCGCGCGCAGGAAAGCGTTCGACGCCGTCCGATGCCTCGAAATCATCTTCTCGAATCCGAGCGCTCTCATGCTCCGGAGAGATCGATGCATGATCTGAATCGTGCTGATCGCGGGAGTGAAAGGCGTGTCGCCGCCGGCCGCCGCGAGCCGCGCGCGATTGAAATCGAAGTAATAGGCGCCCTTCGGCCGTCTCCCCACGAGCCCGAGGGCGCGTTTTCCCACGGCCGCGAAGCTCACGCCCGGCGGTGAGGCGAGAGACTTCTGGCTCGCGCCGATCGCGACGTCGATTCCCCATTCATCCATCGAAAAG
>JAFNGP010000271.1:0-380 GCA_017885175.1 bacterium | reverse complement strand
GNCGCCAATTACTTCGACCTCGAACGCGCGCGGCGCGCGGCGTCCTCCGGCGACACGCCCTTCACTCCCGCGATAAGCACGATTCATATCATGCATCGGTCCCTCCTGAGCATGAAGGCGTTCGGGTTCGAGAAGGTGATTTCGAGGCACCGGACGGCTTCGGAGGTTTTCCTGCGGGCGGCGGCGCCTCTCTCGCTCGAGTCGTTCCCGAAGAATCCTTCGTCGGCGGTGCAGGTTCTCATGCTCCCGACGGGATGCCCCGGGGAGCGGGTTCTCGCCATTCTCGCACGCGAGGGCTTCATAGCGGCGGACGGGCAGGACGATCTCAGGGGAAGGGCCCTGCGGACCGGCTTTCTGGGCCTGCACGGCCCGAAAACTCT
>JAFNGP010000270.1:4258-9428 GCA_017885175.1 bacterium | reverse complement strand
GCGAGGCGCTACGGCATCGCCCGGGGGCGCTTCTCCAACGAATCGGGACTCGGCAGCGCGCCGATCCTCGCGGCGGCGGCACAGACAAAGAACCCGATACGCCAAGCGCTCGTCTCCTCGACGGGCACCTTCTGGGACACGGTCGTCGTCTGCGCCATGACGGGGCTCGTGCTCGTCAATTCGGGGGAATGGATCAACGGGCTCCACGGAGCGGCGCTCACGAAAGCGGCGTTCGCCGATATCCCCGTGCTCGGCCCGGCCATCCTCACGTTCGGGCTCCTCACCTTCGTCTTCTCGACGCTTCTCGGCTGGTCGTATTACGGGGAAAAGGCGAGCGAGTATCTCTTCGGAACCCGCGCCGTCAAACCGTACCGGTGGATCTGGGTGGCCAGCGTCATGCTCGGCTCGGTCGCCACGATCCGCATGGTGTGGTCGTTCGCCGATATCACGAACGGACTCATGGCGATCCCCAATCTGATCTCGCTCCTCGTGCTCTCGGGAGTGGTCGTGAAGGAGACGCGCACCTACCTCTGGAAGGGAAATATCGAGGGAATCGGGAAGTGACCCCGACTAGCGGGTGGCGCCGACGGGGCCCCCGCACGCAGCGCAGCTCGCTCTGCGAGCGAGCANNGGAAGGCGGGGATCCGACTTCACGAATGCGTTGACGAAGCACGAGCCCGCGTCGATCCGATTCGCCGCGATCCGCTCCCCGCGCTCGAGATCCCGGGTAAAGAGAGCCGCCCCGAGGCCGAAGCTCGTATCGTTTGCCGCGCGGATCGCCTCGTCCTCGTCCCGCGCCGTGATGACGGCCGCGACGGGACCGAAGATCTCCTCGTCGTATGCGCTCATGCCCTTCGCGACATCGACAAGCACCGTCGGCGGATAGAACGCGCCCGCGCCCGCCGCCGGCCGGCCGCCGAGGACGCACTTCGCGCCCCTTTCGACGCTCTCCATGACCTGGCGGTGAAGATCGTCCCTCACGTCGATACGCGCGAGCGGCCCGATATCGGTCGCTTCGTCGAGCGGGTCGCCGACCTTCCTCTTCCGCATCGCTTCCACGAGCAGCTCGGTGAATTCGCGGGCCCGCGACTCTACCACGACGAATCTCTTCGCCGCGATGCAGCTCTGCCCCGCGTTGATAAGCCTGCTTTCGGCGCAGATCGCCGCGGCCCGTCCGACATCCGCGTCGTCGAGGACGACGTACGGATCGCTCCCCCCGAGCTCGAGCACCGTTTTCTTGAGCGATTCCCCCGCCGCGCGGGCGACCGCCCTTCCCGCGGCGGCGCTTCCCGTGAGGGTGATCGCCTTGACCGCGGGATGGGAGATGATTCTCTCCACGGCGCCGCTTCCGATGAGGAGGGTCCGGAACACGCCCCGGGGAAATCCCGCCGCGGAAAAAACGTCTTCGATGGCGAGCGCGCACCCGCACACATTCGAGGCGTGCTTGAGGACGCCCGCGTTTCCGGCCATGAGCGCGGGCGCGGCGAAACGCAACACCTGCCAGAAGGGGAAATTCCAGGGCATGACGGCGAGGATAACGCCGAGCGGCCGATACGTGACGAAGCTCTTGCTCGCCTCCGTCGCGATCGTCTCGGGCTCGAGGAAGCTCGCCGCGTTCCCGGCGTAGTACTCGCACACCCAGGCGCATTTCTCGATCTCCGCGCGGCCCTGGCGCACCGGCTTGCCCATCTCGAGCGCCATGAGCCTCGCAAACTCCTCCGAGCGGCTCCGGAGGATCGCCGCCGCTTTCGTCATCAGAGCGCCCCGCTCGGCGAACGAGGTTTCCCTCCAGCGCTCGAACGCGGCGCCCGATTCTCCGACGGCGCGAGCGGCGGCCTCCGGCGAGAGCTCCTCATAGGCGCCGATCACCTCGAGCGTCGCGGGATTTATCGATGTCATATTCTTCATCAGCGAACGATCATGAATTTTCCCGTCCGCACGGCGGCGCTCGAACGGAGCTGGAGGAAATAGATGCCCGGAGCGTAGCTCGAGGCGTCGAAGGTAATTTCGTGAACGCCCCCGCCGAGCCGGCCGCCGAAGAGGCGCTCGACGCGGCGCCCGAGGAGATCGTACACGTCGACTTCGACGGCGTCGGTTTCCGGGAGGGAAAATTCGATCGTCGAGATGCGGTCGAAGGGATTCGGATAGATGCGGGGCGGCGCCAGGAGGGAATGCCCGGCGGTCCCCGCGGCGGCCGACGCGATCTCGATATCGACGCTCGCGGTCGCGGCGATGCCGTCGTCGCGGACGGCGCGCGCCGTGAGCCGGTAAACGCCCAACGGAATCTCGGTCCACGCGTACGAGTAGGGGCTCGTCGAATCCGCTCCGAGCGACACGCCGTCGGCAAAGAATTCGACCCGCGCGATAGCGCCGCTCCGTGGATCGGCCGTCGCCTCGGTCACGACGCTCGCCGGGTATTCGAGGCTCGTTCCCGAAGGAGGGTTCGTGATGGAAACGGCGGGAAGCGCGCCGGCGCCGCCCGGAAGAACCGCGTCGCAATCCTGAGCCGAGTCGAGAACGGAACCCGGCACGGCGGGGAGCCCGAGGAGGTCGAGCGAGAGGTTGGCGGTCTCGCCGTTGCGGATCGGCGCGGGCGAAGCCGCATACGAAGGTCTTCCGTTTCCCGGATTCGCCCGTGTCGAGGGATTCAGCCAGTAGAGATCCGCGCCCGCGGGAACGCCCGGCCCCCACACGTAGAGAGGAACCGTATAATTCAACGGATCGGCCGCGTTCTCGTGGTCGGTTCCGTTTCCCCCGTGGTCGGCCGTAAGGACGAGATACGTCGCGTCCGCGAAGCGCGCGTCGCCGTCGATCAGATCGAATATGCGCCCGACGAGCGCGTCGACCTTCACGATCGAATCGAGATAGTACGCGCTCTCCCAGCCGTAGGAATGACCGGCCGCGTCCGGGTCGACGAGGTGGATAAAGGCGTAGCGCTGCGGCGCCGCGGTCATGCGCGCCGTGAAGCTGTCGAGAAGCGCCGCGGTGCCCGCCTGGTACACGTACACGTCGATCTTGTCACGGCCGTCGTCGACCCCCGTCGTGTCGGGAGCGCCGTTCGCCGCGTTCCAGCTCCGCTCGAAGAGCGCGAATTTGCTCTTGCTCGCGTACATGCCGGTCGCGAGACCGCGGTCGTGGACGACGTCGAATACCCCGGCGACATAGGAGCCGTGAACGGCCTCGAGCGTGCGGCCGTCGTCGCTGTTGAAATTCACGCCATGGCCGTCGGGACCGAGAACCGGACGGCCCGTGAGCTCGCAGGCGTGATTCGGCAGGGTGATCGTATAGTCGACGTCGCTGCGCGCGTTGTCGGTGAAAGCGCCCTCGATCCTGAGGCGATAGAGATGCGGCACGGCGCGGGGCCCGAGCTTCGCTATCGCGCCGCCGCGAAGCCCGTCGACGCTCACGTGGACGACGGCGTACGGAGGCGCGCCGCGGGAGGGCGAACTCGCGGCAAGGGCCATACAGATCCATAGAAGAAGGGAGCGACGGACGTCAACTCGCGATATCATTACCTGTCTCATCCTTTTCCGGATACGATCGGACGCGACGGGCGATCGATGCGCTCCGTCAGGGCCTGACGGCGAACGAACCGCTCCTCAGCACTTCCCCGCCCGGCGAGAGGACGTCGACGCGCCAGATTCCCTGCCATTCGGGAAGGATCTTCTTCGAGCTCCAGGTGCGCCAGCTCGCCGACTTCACCGCGAGCTCGACGCGCGACATCTCGCGGTCGTCGTAGTACCACACCTGCGTGATCGCCGTGGTGTCGGCGGCGCCGACCACCTTGACGAAGCACCACACGTTCTCGACGGTCGACGCGAACGCGGTGTCGGGAAGCGAGGGAGCGCGATCCAGCACGGCGGCGCAGAAGACCATCTCTTCGACGGTCAGTCCCGGCGCTCCCTGCGCGAACGCGGCCGCGCCGGGAAGCATAAACAGAAACACAATAACGAACATCGGATACTTCATGCCGATTCCTCCTCTTGCACGTTGCGTCCTACCATGCGATTCTCGCCGCCGCCGAGGGTTTTGTAAAGATAATTGTGGCGCGTTTCGGGCCGCGGGGAGGCTGCTGAAACGGCGAAGCGCTTCGCGGGATTCCAATTTTCATCGCGGAACGGCCGCTCCGATACTATAATGGAATCCCCCGAACCGGGGGCAGGGTTCCCGGATACGATGAAAGGAGAGCCGTCCCATGATACAGAGAATGCTCGTCGCCGCCGTCGCCGCGATATTTCTTGTCTCGGCCGCTCCAGCGCCCGCCGCCGAGGTCTCGGTCACGACGATCGATTTTCTCAAAGAGGCGAATCTCGCGGTGAACGGCGCGGGGCCCGTTCTCGTGAGAATGGACGCGATCCGCGACCGGCTCATCGTCGCGAACACGCTCAGCTCTTCCATCTCGTTCATCGACTGCCGGGACCATTCCGTCCTGAACGTTCCCGTCCAGGGGCGGGCGCTGCAGCATCTCAAGGCGGAGGCGCTGACGTTCCGGAGAAAGACCGGCGAGGTCTACCTCATCGGATCGCGCTGTTTCTCGATCGCCTCGAGCGACGGCGCGGCTTCGAAAACGATTCAGACCGGCGCGCAATTCGAATCGATCGCCGTCGACGAGGAAACGGGAAACGCGTTCCTCGCCGGGCGCGAGAGCAAGGAGCTCGGTTTCTATTCGGCGAAATCGGGAAAGCTCGCGATGCTTCCGTGGCTCGCGACGAGGGAGGAACTGATCAATCTCAACGCGACCCCCCCGCCTCCGATCCGCAAGGTCGTCGCCGCTCCCGAGCTTAACCGGATCATCGGCGTCGACGGCTATACGTCGGCCATCTTCCTGTTCGACGGGCGCAACGGGAAGCTCGTCGATTCGCGGGCGATCATGCTCACGAGCGGCGGGCGGTGGCATCTCGCCGGCTACGACGAGACGACGCACCGACTCTACCTCGTCGTCGAGACGAACGCCCGCCGGGTGATCGAGGCGGCGAAGATAGACGTCCTCACCGGCGAGGGCGTTGTCGTGCAGCTCCCGCAATTCACCGAGGGAGTGGGCATCGTCTACAACCCGGCGCGCGACGAGGTGTACATCCCCTACGACAACCATCCGTCCGTCCACGTCGTCGATTTCAGGGAAAACGGGAAGATCACCGAGATCAAGCTCCCCGCGTACGGAAACGACGCG
>JAFNGP010000270.1:0-4206 GCA_017885175.1 bacterium | reverse complement strand
ACCTGCTCTATTACCCGAAGGGCGCGAGCGCGGTCAACGGCACGTTCGGCGCCGCCGTGACGGCGCTCGACCCGGCGGCCGGCGCCGCGAAGAAAATCTACACGGGCTGGGCGCCGGTCGATCTCGTCGAAGTACGGGCGCGAAACAGCTTCTTCGTGTTCAACTCCGAGGATCAGTTCGCCGAAGTGCGGATGGACGGAAGGTACGAGCTGCGCCGGCTGCCGCGCGACTACCCGGTCGAATCGATCGTCACTCCCGCCGGAAACGTGTATCTCTCCTACGGACCGCACCAATCCTACTGGCCCGTGGTCTATATCTGGGGCGCGAAAGACGGGATCCTGGGAATAGCCGCCGCGGACCTCGGATTCTACGACCGCCGCATACCGCGCCAGGCCCAGCGGATGGTAATCGATACGGCCGGCACGCTCTATTTCACGCAGAACCTCTGGGGCAAGGAAGAGCAGATGCTCGGCACGCTCGCCGACGAGATACGTCTTTTCGAGATAGGCACGCGGATCGCCGTGCCCGATACGATCGAACGGGAAAATACGCAGCGGATACTCCGCTTCGATCCCGGAAAGAACTGGATCTACCTCGCCCGCGTCGCCGAGAAAGACGGGGACCCGGGCATTCTGCACGTCATAGATCCGGCCGCCCGGAAGGGCGTTTCCCGGATCGCGGTCGGGACCGGCCCTTCCGATCTCGTATTCGACGACGAGAACGTCTACGTCGCCAATTTCGAATCGAAGAGCGTCTCCGTCGTCGGCAAGACCGGCTTCGCGGAGAGAAAGATCGTCTCCGGCAACGGTCCGCTGAAACTGTGCCGTCTCGGGGACAAGGTCTACGTCATCAATCACGCGGACAACACCCTGCAGGAAGTGCGGGAAGGCGGCGCGACCTGGCCGATCCCGTACGAGGGCCTTCCCGACAACCTCTTCGCCTGGGGAGACAGGCTCGTCGTCACCTCGCACAGCGCCCGCGCGCTCTCCGTCGCGCAGTTCGACCCGGCGACGGCGAAGTTCACGCTCCTGCACTCCGAAAAGTATCCGTACGGCGACACCCGGTTCGACTCGCGCAACGTATCCTTCTATCTGAGCGGGCAATTCGGAGACGCGATCTATTCCCTCACGAACGCGAAAACGGCCGCCGACGGGAGACTCTGGGTCACCGATTTCCTATCGGGAAAGCTCATGGTGTTCGGAAAGAAATAGCCTGCGAGGACGGGGTCGCCAATTGGAAAGATTTCCGTTGCCGCGGCTAATTATCGTGTTCATCGGCCGATAAATTTATGCGCGGCGCAAAAAAAGCTCTTGCAAATAAAAACAGAAAGGTTTACAAGGTAAACCGGAATTGGGGGTATAGATACAAAGTCCAAGAAACAGGCATTTTACGTAAGGAGGGATTATGAGAACATTCTCCGCGATTCTTCTGGTCGTCGTCATGGTCGTCGCGATGGCCGCCGCTCCGGCTACCGCGGGCTACAAGGACCAATGGGCCAAGTTCCGCACGACGATAACCGATCGCCCCGACAGCAAGATCGTTTGCTTCACCGTCATGCCGTGGCCGTGGAAGTGCGCCTGCGCGCCCGCGCCGCCTCCGCCCCCCGCGCCCGTGGACAGCGACGGTGACGGCGTAGTCGACGGCATCGACCAGTGCCCCGGCACTCCCCGCGGCGCCACGGTCGACGCCAGGGGATGCCCGTCCGACTCCGACGGCGACGGCGTATTCAACGGCATCGACCAGTGCCCCGACACTCCCCGCGGCGCCACGGTCGACGCCAGGGGATGCCCGTCCGACTCCGACGGCGACGGCGTGCTCGACGGCATCGACAAATGCCCGAACACTCCCGCCGGAACCAAGGTCGATGAAACGGGATGCCCCGTCGAGGTGAAGAAGTTCGTCGATACGGGTCTCATCACCACGACGGCCATTCTCTTCGATCTCGACAAGGCGACGCTGAAGCCCGAATCCAAGACGGAGCTCGATCGTCTGGGCGCCATCCTCATCCAGGTGCCGGAGCTCGTAGTCGAGATCGGCGGCCACACGGACGCCACGGGAACGGATGCCTATAACGTGAAACTGTCCGACGCGCGGGCGAAAGCCGTTCACGATTACCTCGAAGCGAATTTCCCGCAGATCGCGGGGGATAACCTCGTTTCGAAGGGGTACGGCGAAAGCACGCCGGTCGCGTCGAACAAGACCAAGGAAGGCAGAGCTCAGAACCGCCGCGTGGAGTTCAAGATCGTCAAGTAGCGAGCATTCACGAGGGACCCCGGGCGGCGTCGAGCCGCCCGGGAATCTCTGCCGAAACGAAAAAGGGCCGCTCTCTCGAGCGGCCCTTTTCATATTGCCGCGGTCTCGCCGGTCAGCGAACGCCCTTCACGACCCGGTACACGACGACCCCGTCGCCGCGGAAGAGGGGCTCGAGAAACGGAGCGGCCTCTCCCGCGTCCAGGAGCTTCGCGGGTCTTCCCTTCAAGCTCGCCTCGCCGATAATGACGAAGTCCGCGTCCTTCTCCTCGGCGATCGATCGCACGCGCAGGAGGTACCGGCCGCCGTCCCGCGCATCTCCGCCGTCCGCGTCCTCGAGCTTGAAATACGGATACTTCACGTACCTCTGCATGAAGGGGAACGTCCCGAGGACCGTCACGTCCGGGCCGTACTCGCGCTCTATCCTGCGCGCCGCGCCGAGCTCGCTCAACGGCTGCGCCCGCACGTACAGCCGCACGTGCGCGACCGTCGCGAGGAAGAGAGCGATCAAACATGCGGCGATGACGGGCGCGGCGCGATGGATCCGCCATGCGCCCGCGCGGAACGAGCCGGCGAACGGGCCCTCGAGAAGAAATTTCCCTCCGAGCAGACACAAGAGCGGCAGGATCGGGAGCATGAAGCGGGATCCCGACAGAAACGCGACGCAGCTGAGAAGCACGTAGCAAGAGAGGAACAAGAGCATGACGAGTCTCTTCCGATCGACCGCGAAACAGGCGGCGAAAACGCCGCAGAGCGCCGACGCGGCGAACACACCTCCCGCCACCCCTCCGCCCCCGACGTCTCCCAGCGTCGAGTAGAAGAATTTCGCGAGCTCGCGCACCGCCGAAGCGACGAGCTTCAGGGGGGCGCTCGCGACCACCGACACAAGTCCGTCGTACGGGATTCTCCTGAAATAGGACCAGTCGCCGTTTCCGTGCAGCTTGAACGCGAGGTTCTTCCAGTTCTCGCTGTACCAGGGGGATCCGAAAGCTTTGTCCGTCAGCGCGAAATGAGGCGCGAGAACCAGCGCGGCGGCCGCGACGAAGACCCCGAGCCTGACGACCCTTCCCCGCGCTCCCGCTCTCGCTGAAGGCGCGAGCAGCGAGACGACGACCGCCGGAAACAGGAAAACGGCGCTGTAGCGCGTGAAATACGCGAGGGAAAAGGCGAACGCGAGAAGAACCGCCGATACGAGGCCCGGTTTATCGATCGCGCGCAGCGAGAAGAAGAGGACTGCCGTCGCCAGGGCCGAGAAGCACATGTCGGTCGTCGCGTCCATGCCGGCCGTGATGACGTTGAAGTTCAGCGCAAGCGCGACAACGGCGTAGAGCGCGACGCGCGCGCCGAAATACGTCCGCCCCGCCAGATAGGTCATGAGGAGAAGGAGCCCGGCCATGAGCGACGACACCGTCCGGGCGCCGGCAAACGAATCGTCGAGAAGGGCGCCCGCTCCCGCCGAAAGTATCTGGTACAGGAGCGGGTGATACGGATCCCGCGGAATGCTCCCCGCGCGAATCTCGTCCGCCTGAACGACATAGCCGTCGTTCTCGGCGGAGTCGGGGATTTCGATCGTATGGAACCTCGCGCCGAAGAGCAGAAGAAAGAAAACGAATCCCGCTATGAGCAGGCCGGCGGCCGTATCGCTGCGGTTCCCGAAACGAGAGTTCGCTGTGGTGGTCATCATCAACCGAGGAAACGGTGATTCAGGTTCATCATGTCCCGGTAATGGATAACGCCGAGGATTCTGCCGTTCTCGTCGGTCACCGGTATGGCCCGGAAACCGTACCGGGCGAACATCGTGGAGGCTTCCTTCAGGGTATTGTCCGGATTCAGGCTGATGATCGTCTCCGTCATGATATCGCCGAGCCGGTCGGTGTCCTTGGCCATGAGCAGCTCCTTGATATCGATGACGCCGAGAAGCTTGTCCTGCTCGTCGACGACGTAGAGGTACATGAT
>JAFNGP010000269.1 GCA_017885175.1 bacterium | reverse complement strand
GCATATCGATAGAGCTCGTCGATGGGGGTAAGGCTTCCATCAGGATCGAGGATAACGGCGCCGGGATCCCGGCGGAGGAGCTCCCCATCGCGGTCGAAAGCTTCACGACGAGCAAGATCTCGCGAGTCGAGGACATCGCTCGCGCGGGCACGCTCGGATTCCGGGGCGAAGCGCTCGCGAGCATCCGGGCCGTCAGTATGTTTACGATACGCTCTCGCGCCCGCGACGAGGAGATGGCCCGGGAGCTCGCGTTTCGCGGCGAAGCGCGTATCGGAGACGCACTCCGCGCGAGAAACCCGGGAACGGAGGTGATCGTCGAGAATCTCTTTTTCAACCTTCCCGCGCGAAGGAAATTCCTGAGGAGCGCGCAGTCGGAAACCAGGCGGATCATCGCGGTGATCCAGGGATACGCACTCTCCTTTCCCGAAACGGGGTTCATCCTCCGGGAGAGCGGGAAGGACGTTCTGTCGTATCCGCCGTCGAGCCTGCGCGAGCGCGTCGAGGTCGTGCTCGGCGGCGATCTTCTCGCCAATCTCATAGCCGTGCAGTTTACGATGGGCCGCACGAAGATCCACGGTTACGCGTCGCGGGGGGATCAGACGCGGGCGAACCGGTACATGCAGTTCTACTTCGTGAATCGGAGATACGTCCGCGACCGGGTTCTTTCGCATGCGGTGAACCAGGCGTATACCTCGCTCATCCCGCGGGACCGCTTTCCGGCCGTCGTCCTCTTTCTCGACGTGCCCAACGATGAAATCGACGTGAACGTTCATCCGACGAAGGCCGAGGTGCGCTTCCGCAACGAGGGAGAGATTCACCGGCTCGTTCTTTCTTCGATCGCCGAGGCGCTCAGGCGCACGGGCGATTCGCTCGAGCACACGGTCGATTCGTTCTATCGGGGCGTCTTTCCCGGCGAATCGGGCTCCTCCTCGGGAAGCGGCGCCGGCGAGGGCTTTTTTCGCGGATCGGGAGGCGCGTGGTCGGGGGCGGCGCAGGAGCTCGGAGACGGAGACCGGACCTTCGAGTTCCACGAAGCGCCCCTTTCCCTGTTCGGCGAGGAAAAGGGTAAGGGCATTCTCGCGTCGGGGAACCTGTATTGGCAGCTTCACCAGAGCTTCATCCTCATACAGATCCGGGGAGGCATGGTCGTCATCGATCAGCATGCCGCCCACGAGCGGATTCTCTTCGACCGTGCGAAAGCGAATCTCGCGGGCGCGAGGCCCGTCGTGCAATCGCTTCTTTTCCCGGCCACGATCGATCTTTCGCCGGACGAATACGAGCGCTACGAAGATCTCGCGCCGGCGCTCGTGTCTCTCGGTTTCGAGAGCGAGCCGTTCGGGCTCAGGTCGATCATCGTGCGCGGCATCCCGGCGCTGGTTCGAAACTGGAACGACGGGCGCCTGCTCGCGGAGATTCTCGCCGGCGAGGGAAGAAGCGGCATCGACGAGTTTCTCAAAACGTACGCCTGCCGAGCGGCGATCAAGGCGGGAAGCAAGCTCTCGGGCGAGGAGATGGAAAGCCTCGCCGACCAGCTCTTCGCCACGGCGCTGCCCTATACCTGTCCCCACGGCCGCCCGACGATGCTGCGTGTCGGCATCGCCGAGCTCGAACGCCGCTTCTCGCGATCGGTATCGCAAAAAGAATGATAACGGCCGCCGCAATTCTCGGTCCCACGGCATCCGGCAAGAGCCGGCTCGGAATAGGACTCGCCCTGCGAATGAACGGCGAGATTCTCTCGATCGATTCCCGGCAGGCGTACCGGGGCATCGATATCGGCACGGCAAAGCCCTCGGCCGAGGAACGCCGCCTCGTGCCGCACCACCTCATCGATATTTTCGATCTTCAGGAAAGAAGCGACGCGCAGCGCTTCGCGACGCTCGCTCGGGCGGCGATTCGAGACGCGGCGTCCCGGGGAAAGCTTCCCATCCTCGTCGGAGGATCGGGCCTCTATTTTCGGGCGATCGAGAGAGGCTTTTTCGACATCAGGCTCGAAGCCGCGGATCGAATCGCTTTCGCCGAATCGCTGCGGGACGTTTCGAGCCGATCCCTTCACGAGAGGCTTGAGAAGCTCGATCCGGAAAGCGCGCGGCGCATCCATCGCAACGATCGCTATCGGCTCGTTCGGGCCCTCGAGGTTCGGGAGCTTACCGGAACTTCTCTGAGCGAGCACGTTCGCCGCCAGCGCCTCGATCCTTCTCGTGAAGAGATCGCGTTCGTCAAGATCGGGCTGGAGATCGAGCGCGGAGAGCTTCACCGGAGCATCGCCGAACGGGCGAAGAGCATGTTCGAGCACGGATGGGCGACGGAAGTCGAGCGTCTTCTCGCCGGGGGAGCCGAGCCTGAATGGCCGGGGATGAAAACGCTCGGATACCCGCAGGTCGTCGCGCACGTGAGGGGAGAGGTCCGGCTCGATGAAACGGTGGAGAGAGTTTCCGAGCTTACCCGGCAGTACGCGAAACGGCAGGTGACGTGGTTCAGGAAGGAGCCGGGGATGCGCTGGCTCACGGCGGCGGGAAACGGGCTCGTCGAGGCGGCCGCTGAGCTCGTCGAGCGCCGTGGATCGGGATAAATCCGTTGACATCGCTTGGGCAACCTGATAGCTTTCGAGGTGCCTCATCTGCGTACAAGCGGGCATAGCTCAGCTGGTAGAGTATCAGCTTCCCAAGCTGAGAGTCGCGGGTTCGAATCCCGTTGCCCGCTCCATTTTTATACGGAAGCCCCCTTCGAGCCGGTTGTTTGAGGGGGGTTTTTCACGAGCGGCGATGACGGTTCGCATCAACAGAATTGACGGGAAGCCCGGTTTCTTCCGGCCGGGGGACGAGATCCTCGCGATAGGCTCCCGGCCGGTCGCGGATCAGCTCGATGCCCTGTTTTTCACGGCTGGGGAAGGGAAGGCGCGCTTCACCGTCCNNCTTCTGTTTCATGGATCAGATGCCGGCGGGAATGAGGTCCTCCCTTTATGAAAAGGACGACGATTATCGCCTGAGCTTCCTCTTCGGAAATTTCATAACGCTCAACGACATCCGGGAGAGAGATCTCGCGCGGATCATCGAACTCCGTCTTTCTCCGCTCTACGTTTCCGTTCATGCGGTTCGAAAGACCGTTCGCGATCGCCTGTTCGGCCGCCCGATGCGCAGGAGCATCGTGGAGGATCTGCGCCGGCTCGCGCGCGCCGGCATCGTCATCCACGCGCAGATCGTCCTCATCCCCGGGATCAACGACGGGGCGGCGCTCCGGGAGACCGTGCGGGAACTCGCCGCGCTCTACCCGGCCTGCCGGTCCGTAGCGATTGTTCCGGTCGGCGTCACCGGGCACCGGGCGGGTCTGCCCCGTTTGCGCCGCGTCACCGCCGCCGAATCCCGCGCGCTCATCGATTGGGCCGAGCGGGAGCGTGACGGCCTGAAAAGGCGCACGGGGGGCGACTGCGTCCTGCATCTTGCGGACGAGTTCTACCTTGCGGCAAACCGGGTTCTCCCCCCTGCCGACGCGTACGGGGATTTTCCGCAGCTCTCGAACGGTGTCGGCGCATGCCGGTCTTTTCTGATTCAGCTCGAACGGGACATCGAACGCGCGAAACGGCGCGCGAACGCCCCGCGATGCGTGACGATCGCGACAGGCGTCCTCGGCGCCAAGTTCCTGCGGCGCTACGCGGCGCCGCTCATCGCGGAACGGCTGCCGTCGCTGTCGCTCCGCGTCGTCGTCGTGCGCAATCGCCTCTTCGGGCCCGCGGTGACCGTATCGGGTCTCCTGTCGGGCCGGGACATCGTGCGGGCGGCCCTCCGGGGCAAGGCCGCCGGCTGTCTCGTGATTCCCCCGAACGCGGTCAACCACGACGGACGCTTCATCGACGATATGAATGCGCGCGGGGTCGAGCGGGAGCTCGGCATTCCCGTCGTCGTCGCCCGTTCGACGTTTCTCGAGAACCGTGTCATGAAAGGCTGCCGGAAGGAACGTTCGCAATGAAGAAAATGCCGATCGTCGCCATCGTCGGGAAACCGAACGCGGGAAAATCGACGCTCTTCAATCGCATCGTCAG
>JAFNGP010000268.1 GCA_017885175.1 bacterium | reverse complement strand
CCTGAGCTACGGCGCGATCGATCCGAGGATCAGGCCTGAGGGGAGGAAGCGGTGAGGAGATTCGGCGGATTCTGGCGAAGGTTCGCGCTTTCGCGCGCGGCGGCGGCCGGGCTCGTCATTTTTGCGGCGCTGCTCGCGGCGACGGTCTTCGCGGGATTGATATCCCCCGCGCCTCCGGGAGCGATCAACCTCGACGCGGCGCTCGAGCGCCCGTCGTTCCACCATCCCTTCGGCACCGATCCGTTCGGGAGGGACGTGCTTTCGCGGATCGTGCACGGCGCCCGCATATCGCTCGGCGTCGGCTTTCTTGCGCGCACCATTTCGCTTCTGATCGGGCTCTTCCTCGGCTCCCTCGCAGGCTACTTCGGCGGCCGCCTCGATTCGGTTCTCATGCGGCTTGCGGACATCACCTTCGCCTATCCGACGCTGCTCCTCCTCATCGCGATCATCGCGGTCGTCTCGCCCGGGATGGTATCGCTGTTCGTCACCCTCGGCGTCGTCGGATGGGCTTCGGTCGCGAGGCTCGTCCGCGCCGAAGTGCTTTCGGTGAAGGAGCGGGAGTTCGTTCAGGCGGCGCGGGCCTCGGGAGCGAATCACGCGGTGATCCTGCTCAGGCACATTCTGCCGCAGTGCCTCGCGAGCGTCCTCGTCGTCTATACGCTCGGGCTCGGGATGACGATCATGGCCGAGGCCTCTCTGAGCTTTCTCGGGCTCGGCGTCCAGCCGCCGGCGCCGAGCTGGGGAGGCATGATCTCGGGAGGTATCGCCTTCATGCGGACCGCGCCCTGGCTTACCTTCTTCCCGGGGCTCTTTCTCACCCTCACCGTATGCTCGCTCAACCTGATCGGCGACGGTCTGCGCGACGCTCTGAATCCCCGTCTCGCGTCGGCGCTCGCGAAGCCCCCGGGCCTCTCCGGAGGGCGGCCGGGCAAAGCGATCGAAGGGAGTCGATAGATGGATAACGTCCTGCAACGCCTGTGCGAAGCGGTCTCCGCCGCGGAAAAGGAATGCGGGCTCGATTGGCGCCGGAGCTACTCGAAGCTCGTGCCGCGGGAGACGGGATCGTTCGAGCTCGAGCTCACCCGCGAGGAAGTGCTGCGCGCGCTGCCGCGCCATCTCGGAGGATTCTCCCTGGAGCGGGACGAAAAGGACCGCGTCAGGCTCGTCTCGGCGGCCGGGCTCGCGGTGCGATTCACGCTTCTCGAGCCCGGAACGGAGCGGCCGCTCTGGGTAACGTCGAGCGTGGCGGACGTGAGACGCGAGGGCGCGCACGCGGCGGAGCTTCTCACCCAGCTCATCATGGGGGACGCGGCGTATCCGCTCAAAGAGCAGGGGGACTGGCGATTCGTGCGGCTTTTCGACGATTACCACGGATGGATACGTTCATGGTATGTCCGCGAAACGGACGCGCGCGAGATAGCCGCGTACGACGGCGCCGCGCGCGCCGTCGTGGCGGCAAACGTCGGCTACGTGCTGTCCGCGGCCGACGAGGGAAGCCTCCCCGTATCGGAAGCGGTCGCGGGCACGCGGATCGTCGCCGGGCCTCCGGCCGGCGGGTACCGAGCCGTGGCCCTTCCCGGCGGGAAGAGCGGTTTCATGCGGGAAGGTCTCCTCGCCGAACGGCTCGAGCGCGCGGAGCCCGATCGCGGGCGCCTCGTCGGGAGGGCGATGCGATTCATCGGGATTCCCTACCTGTGGGGCGGGACGACCCCGAAGGGTTTCGATTGCTCGGGACTCGTGCAGCGGGTCTTTTCCATGGAAGGAATCTCTCTCCCGCGCGATTCCGACATGCAGGCTCTCGTCGGGGATCTCATTCCGAAGGAAGATGCCGCCCGTCTCGCGCCGGGAGATCTCCTCTTCTTCGGCGAGGGGACGCGGGTCACCCATGTGGCGATAAGCATCGGGGAAGGTCTCTACATCCATGCCAGCGGGGAGGTGAGAATCGCGAGCCTGCTCTCCGGGGACGAACGCTATGACGAAAGATTTTTGAAAATATATCTTTTCGCCAGGTCGGTTTTCCGGTAAGAATGCAAATGGTGAAACGGGGGCTCATCCGTGAAATTGAACGCGTCGATAAAATATTCGGAATTTTGATAAAAAAATGTTGACAATATTGCCGAAGCCATTTAAGTTAACGCCCAAAAAATCGAGAGGGTTTGAGATTCATTGAGAGGGGGTCGCCGGGAACAAAAGATATGATTTTATATACTGACAAGGTTTTGAGAAGCGGGCTTGCGGCGGGGCCGCAAGTACCAACGGTCTCCAGGCCTTATCGAGAAAGGGGGAAAGCCAAAGGAGAGACGCGAGCGCCTCTTAAGGCGCAAGGATGATGAAGAAGAAACCAGGAAACTCATCCGCTCAGTTTTGCGGTCATATAGAAAGGATCCTGAAGGCTTTTCCCGCAAGGGAGATTTCTGACAGGGGGTTTGTAATGAAAAAGCTATTCGCAGTTCTTCTTTCGGCACTCTTCGTGGTTGCCGCCACCGTCCCGGCCCTTGCCACCGACGCGCGGCAGATTGCTCTCGGATCGGCAGGCCCGTACATCGAAGATGATTACAACATCTTCACGTGGTACGGAACGCTCCCGTCGTACAGCAATACGGTATGGATCGGCCTCTCCTACGACGATTATTACTCCTATCTCGGCGCCCCGGCGGCTTCTCAGGGCAACTTCCAGCCCTACATGGGCGCCTCCTACGGGCTCGGCTCGGAAGGCAAGTACGGAACGCTCGCGATGTTCTTCAACTACGACGGCAATCCGCTCAATTGGATGGAAGCGGGTTGGGACAACACCGGCGATCCTTACTCCAATTACGCTCCGAGCAAGTGGAACGTCATATATGGCTATGCCATGGAGAAGCTCTCGTTCGGTCTGTATTTCAGCCGGGCGGACCGCAAGTGGGAAGACAAGTACAGCTACACGTACGCGGCTGACGATACCACGGAGCTCTATGATAACAAGTACGAGCTTTCGTACACGACCGTCGGCGCCGGCGTCCGTTTCGACATCGGCGAAAAGATGTATGCGGATCTCGCATTCGATTACAGCTGGGCGGGTCAGAAGGCCAAGTACGAAGACTCCGACTACTACTATGATTCCTACTACGGCTACGGCGAGGTCACCGCGGACGCGAACAAGATGATGGGCTTCCGGGGACGCGCGTTCTACGAGTATAACGAGACGGTCACCCTGGTTCCCTACGCCAATTTCCAGAACTTCGATTTCAGCCTCAAGGGCGACTCGATGAAGGTCTATCATCGCGCGTTCACTACCGATACGCTCGACTGGAAAGACACCAATTACGGCGTCAAGGGCATGGCGGTCATTCTCGGACTCGGCGCAAACATCAAGGTCAACGAGAACAACCTCCTGCTCTTCGCGGTTGAGCCGTACTCCTACACCAAGCTGGAGCAGTCCGATCCTCCGAAGGCCGATTTCGTCCGGTACGATCGCGGCTACCCGTACTACGATTCGGATCCCTATTCGTGGGGAAAAACACAGGAAGCGACGTACACGCTCCTGCCTACCTTCCGTCTCGCCCTCGAAAGCGACGTGAGGGATTGGCTGACCTTCAGGATCGGCGCCGTGAAGGGATTCTACAAGGAGGAGTACAAGGAGAGCTACACCTCCCAGTATGACGAAGCCGAAACCGAGCCGGTGCTCGAAGAATTCAAGGATGACTACACCTCCACCGGCAGCTACTTCGATTACTGGATGGGTCTCGGCTTCCACGTCGGCGATTTCGACATCGACGCGGTCGTCAACAACAACCTGCCGTTCCGTGTCGGCTACTGGCTGACCGGCTATCAGAATAACTACGACGGGCCTCCGGTTTACATGCTTTCCGCTGCGTATCACTTCTAGAAGAAGCCGGAACACGTCAGAGACAATGGGGGGCTTTTCGAGCCCCCCATTTTTTATCCCCGTTCTGGTCTGGTACTTGCTCGTTCCCCCGTGATCCTCGGAATCCAGGGGGAATATGTATTTCTTCTATTACGTCCCTATGGGGCTCGACGTCGCCACGCGGAAACGGCCGTTCGTCACCTATTTTATCGCGGTGTCATGTGTAATTCTTTATGTATTATACAGATACAAGCCTGTCGGGGCGTGGTGGGATTTCAACCTGCTCGTATTCCAGCCGGGCGCTCCGACGGTCGCCACCGCGATTACCCATGCGTTCTTGCACGGCGGATGGCTGCATCTCATCGGAAACCTCGTTTACCTCATCGTCTTCGGGAGACCGCTCGAGGACCGGCTCGGATCCTTCAGGTTCTATATCGTTTTCACGGCGGCGGCCGCCGTCGGCGCCTATACGCATCTCGTTCTCACGGCGCTCTATTCTCCCCAGTACCTCCAATACGGCGTCATCGGCGCGTCGGGGGCCACCTCGGGCATACTCGGCGCGTACCTCGTGCGCCTGCATTTCAGCCGCGTGCGGGTCGGCTACTGGATCTTCATGCCGTTTCAGGGGGTGAACCGGGCCGGGCGGACATATGTCCCGGTCGTTTTCGCGATCGTCTTCTGGTTCGCTCTGCAGGGAATCCGCACGATGATGCAGCTCGGGACGGGCGGCATGCGGATCGCCTATAGCGTCCATCTCGGCGGATTCGCGGCGGGCGTCATCCTCGCGCTCTGTTTCGGGGCGTTCGCCCGCGC
>JAFNGP010000267.1 GCA_017885175.1 bacterium | reverse complement strand
GCGCGGGCGGGGGCCCCGGGCGGGGCGGGAGGCGCAGGGACGACAGGGTGCGCGTCCGCGGCGACGGGCGGCTCGCCGCGAGGGTCGCGCAGGTGCTTTCGCCGGGAACGGCCCGTCTCGCCGTTCTCGGCCGGAACGGCCGCAAGCTCTCCGCCCTGCGAAAGCTCGGCATCAGGACGCATGGGCCGCGCGCCGCGAAGACGCTCCTGCGCTCGCAGGATATCGTGATCGAATGCACGGGAAGCCCTCTCGGGCTGCCGCTCGCCGCGAAACTCGTCAGGCCCCGGGGCCGTATCGTTCTCAAATCGACGTTTCACGGAAACCTCGAATGGAATCCGGCGCCGCTCGTCGTCGACGAGATCACGGTCGTCGGCTCCCGGTGCGGGCCGTTCGAGCCGGCCCTTTCCCTTCTCGCAAAAGGCACGGTCAGGGTCCTGCCCTTCCTGAGCGCCGTCTACCCGATCGAGCGCTGGGAGGCCGCCTTCCGCGCGGCGCGGCGGCCCGGCGCTTTCAAAGTGCTCATAAGGATGGACTGAACATTGTTCCTCCCGCTCAAGGACATCAATCCGACGCACCGGCGCCCCGTCGCCACCTACACGCTCATCGCGGCGAACGTCGCGGTTTTCATTTACCAGATCTCGCTCGGCTCCCGGCTGGGCAACGCCTTCGTCGCATCCTACGGCGCCACGCCCTTCGAGATCACGCACATGACCGATCTCGTGGGGCAGGCGAAGGTGGGGCTCCCGCTCCTCCATTATCCCGGCCCGCACCCGATATTCCTCACCCTCCTCACGTCGCTGTTCATCCACGGCGGGTTCGCCCACCTCGGCGGCAACATGCTCTTCTTGTGGATATTCGGTAACAACGTCGAGGACATCCTGGGGCCGGCCAGATTCGTCCTCTTCTATCTCGCATGCGGCCTCGCCGCGCACGCGCTCCACATCGCTTCGGATCCGTCTTCGAATGTGCCGACCGTCGGAGCGAGCGGCGCCATCTCGGGGGTCCTCGGAGCCTACCTCGTCGCGTTCCCCCGCTCGCGGGTTCTCACCCTCGTGTTTCTCGGCTTTTTCGTCAGGATGGCGGTGCTGCCCGCATTCGTCATCATCATCTACTGGTTCGTCATCCAGCTCGTCTTCGCGCTCGCATCCCTCGGCGGAACGCGCGGCGGAGGCGTCGCGTGGTTCGCCCACGTCGGGGGATTCCTCGCCGGCATAGCGCTCATCTTCGCGATGGCGGGAAGCAGGCTCTCCTGGCTCAGGAGGGGCGGCTCGCTCGATTGACCGCCGGAAAACGCGCTCAGAGCGGCGCGGGCATGCCGTCGAGGCCGAGCGCCGACGCGTCGAGGTGCGACGTGTCGCCGAAGGATCTCAGACGCGGCTTGAAATCGAGGACGACCGTCGTGATGGAGGCGTTCGGAAGAGAGAAGCTCCAGAGATCGTCCAGGTGCATCCCCAGGATATGCGTCAGGTAGATGCAGATGACCCCGCCGTGCGTGATGACCGCGACGTCCCCGGCGCCGGACGCGGCCTTCCCGTCCATGAACGACACGACGCGTTTCCTGAAGCGGACGAGATCCTCGCCTCCCTCGAGCCTGACGGTCGAAGGCTTCCGGTACCACGCCTCGAGCTTCTCCGGATCCTCGTCGCGAAGATCGCTGATAAGTTTCCCCTCCCATTCGCCGAGGGACAGCTCCCTGATCTCCTCCGAAACCCTGAGGGGAAAATCTTCGCCGAGGGCGAGACGCGCGGTCTCGAGCGTGCGCCCCGCGTCGCTCGAATAGACGGCCTCGAGCGGGAGCGCCTTGAGGCGCCGGCCGAGAAGCCGCGCCTGCGCTCTTCCCGTCGGGCTCAACGCTACCTGGAGGGCCGTTCCCTGAACGCGGCGTTCGCTGTTCCAGGCCGACTCCGCGTGCCGGACGAGATATATCTTCCGCGGCGAAGAAACCATATCGATCTCCTTCATGGCTTGCGAACTTCGCGCCTTTGCGCTACCTTTGAGCTACCATGAGCAAAGCACGCGCCCGCGCCTCGAATCAAGCATCTTCTCGAGCCTCTCAGGGCTCTCCCGGAGGACACGCATAATGCTCCGTCGTTCATTGCCGCTCGCCGCGGCTTTCGTCGTCATGCTGAACGGCGGATCCTTCGCCGCGAGCGAGCTCGCGCTTCTCTCCCGCTCCCTCATCCAGGGTCCCGCGCGAACCGTCGCGTTCTCCGGCGACGACGTCATCGTCGGAACGGGATGCGGGATCGCGATCTTCCGGGGCGCTGACGAGCTCCGGAATCCCGCCTATCTCCCGCTTGAGGGAGAACCAGGCGAAATACTCGTGAAAGGCTCCCTGGCCTACGTGGCGGCGTCGGGCGGCGGTCTCGTCGTGCTCGACATTTCAGGCCCCGGCGCGCCGAAAGAGACGTTCCGGTACAAGGCGGTCCGGGCCGAGAGATGCGCACTCGCGGGAAGCACTCTTTTCGTCGCCGACGCGCAGAGCAGGCTCTACCTGTTCGATTGCGCCGATCCGCGCGAACCCCGTTTTATGGAAATGAAGCAGCTTTCCGCCCCCGTGTTCTCGCTCGCCGCGGACGGGGACCTCCTCGCGATCATCCATCCGGGGAAGGCGTCGATATACCGCGCGGCGCCGGGCGGCGCGATGCGGGAGCTTTCGGAAGCGGCGCTCGGAACCGATCCAAGGGGCCAAAGCGACGCGAGAATCCCGCGCGACGCGAAGAAGGGGATCCTGCGCCGCGGCGTCCTCTTTGTCCTCACCTCGACGGGGGAAGTCCTGTGCTGGGATCTCGGAAGGCCCGAGCGGCCCGTCGCCATCGAGCCGCCCCGCGTCAAAGGCGTCGCCGATATCGCGGTGGCGGACGGGGAAGGAATGCTCCTCACGAATCTCGATTATCTCCTCCCCTTCGACATCGAGCGCCCGGCGCTCGCCGAAGGGGACGCGCAAGTAAAGCTCAGGTCCGGCAAAGGCTTCACGCTCGAGAGCGTCAATCGCTACGCCCAACCGATCGCGACAGGGAGGCCCCCTGCGAGCGAGACGCCCGGCGAGATTCCCAAGACGACCGGCGTGTTCATGGCGGGCAAGCGCCTCGCCGTCGTCGCGCCGTTCGACGGCGTTCGCGTCTATGGGCTCGATCGCGGCAAAGCGAAGCTCATCGACTTTTTCCCGACGCGCGGGTTCGCGATCAGTCTCGTCGCCGCGGACGGCCTCCTCTACGTCGCGAACGGCTATGACGGCGTGCGCATCGGACACGTCGGGCGCGACGGAACCGTCGACTGGATCGGGCACATTCAGACGGTCGAGGCGCGCGACGTCGCTCTCAGCGGCCCGTATCTCTTCATCGCCGACGGCACGGGCGGGCTCAAAGCGGCCGACGTGAGAGACCCGGCGCGCGCGAAGATCGTCGGACGGCACGCATCTCCCTATTTCATGTCCGCCCTCGTCGTCAAGGGTGGGCGCGCCTATTGCGCCGGAGGGCTCGGGGGCGTGGAGATCGTGGACGTCGCGGAGCCGCGGCGGCCGAGGCTCGTCTGGCGTCAGGACTTCTCCGAAGTCCGGGGCATCGACGTCGACGAGCGCTATCTCTACTTCGCCGACGGGTACGAGGGCTGCCGCATCTACTCCCTCGCCGCCGGCGCGCCCGCGGCCGTCTCGGTTCTCGATACGCCCGGATGGAACTGCGATTGCTTCGTGGTCAGAAACATCGCGTACCTCGCGGACGGCGGCGCGGGAATATCTATCGTCGACGTCTCGGACAGGAAGAAGCCCCGCACCGTCGGCTCGCTCTCGCTCGGAACCGTCGCGCGCGCGGTTTACGCGCTCGAAAAAACGCTTTTCGCCGCGGCCCATACGAGAGGTGTGGCCGCGATCGACGTATCGAACCCGACGCACCCCTCGATCGCCGCCTGGTACGACACCGCCGACGACGCTCGCGGGATCTTCGCCGACGAGGACTTCGTATATGCCGCGAGCGGCTCCGGCGGAGTCTACGTTTTCAGGTATTCACGCTGAGCGAGGAAGGAGACCGAATGTTCAGACCGAGGGCGCTGCGCTTCGACGGTATTCTGACGACGATCGTTTTCGCGTTCGTCGCGACGCTTCTCGC
>JAFNGP010000266.1 GCA_017885175.1 bacterium | reverse complement strand
TGACCTTCTCGTGCCCCTGCTGCGGTCGCGCGAGCGCCACGACGACGAGCAGAAGCGCAAGAATGCGGAGCGCAAGCGGCAGCATGGCGAACGTCGTGCGGAACGACGCGCCGGCGCGCTTCACGTTTCCGATCGTGGGGAAGCGCACGGTGCCCGGCTTCCCGAACCGCCATAGATAGAGAATGACGACCGGGATGGCGAGGAGGGCCATGAAGGCCCATGGGGTCGCGAATCTGATGCCGTGAAACATATCAGGCGGCCTCGGCCTTCACCTCCTCCCGCGCTTTCGTCGCCTCGATGAAATCTTTGCACGTCGCGAAGGTCCGCTCCACGTCCTCGACCGACGGCTCGAGCGCCGCGAATTTTACGAGGTCGCAGTGGACGAGGAATTTCTTGAGAATGTCCTTCTTCTGCGCGTCCACCGGAAGGGCCGGGCTCACCTCGACGAGGAACTNNACCTCGGCGGTGAACTCGCGGTAGAGCTTCTTTTCCACGAGCTCGCGAGCAAGGAGCGCCTCGAGCTTGCGGTAGGCGATCTCGTGCGCGGAAAGGGGCGGCACGATCTTTTCCTTTATGCGGCGCCTCTTCCAGAGAATGAGGAACGCCGCCGCAGCCGCCGCGACGCACCCGGCGACGATGAGAATGTTCTTCCATCCGAACGGGTACTTCGCCGGCGGGGCGATGTCGTTGATGTCGAGAGAGGCCTTGTCCTTCGGGAGCAGCGACGTCACCTTCACGAGGATCGTATCCGACTCGAGCGCGTGGCGGGTGCTGTCCCCCTCCGCGAAGAAGGCGACCTCCATCGGCGGGATCTTGTACTCCCCCGAGAGGAACGGCTCGAGCTCGTAGAGGCGCTTCGTGACGACGGCGCCGTCCGGCCCCATCTCCGGCTGGAAGTTCCGGTAATCGACGATCCCGAACTCGCTCAGCTTGTCGCCGAANNCTTCACGCGCTGGGCGATCGTGACCGCGCTGTCGCTCAGAGAGACCGTGAAGCTCACCGGCCCGCTCTCGAATCTGCGAGCGACCTTGAACTCCTCTTCCTTGTCCGCGCCTTCCCTGTTGCACGAAGGACAAAGGACAATAAGGACGGAGATCGCCACTAGCGCTGCGATCGCGTGCAGGCGACTCGGCAGGAACGTTCGATTGTGCGCGCAGTTTGTATCTACGTTTCTCATCAGATCGTCTTTATGTATGGTTGAATTCGTGCAATCTCTTCCGCATTCCTGCTTCTCATGGCATGCCACAGGTTCCAGTCAAGCTGAAGCTCCAACCAGAATCCGGCCGACATCCCCAGTAACCGCTCCAATCGCAGAGCTGTGTTGGCTGACACCCCGCATTTCACATGAATGATCTTATTGAGACGAGTTGGCGAAACTCCAAGCCGAGCGGCACACTCGGCTTGGCTAATTTCCAATGGCTTAAGAAACTCTTCGAGGAGCATCTCTCCCGGATGAGTCGGCGGACGGCGCTTGGGTAGCCGGCGCCCCGAAATCTCCTCGGAAGCGCCTAGGCGCTTAGCTATTCCGCGAATTCGGGCAGCCATCCGTGTCGACTGCGCGCGCTTCTTCATCCTGCTAGCCAAGATTCTATTTCCCACCCAGCTTCGACGTGTGAATAACGACGTTGTAACGATCCTTGAGCTCGCCGAGGAGGCGCTGCTGGATCTCCATCTCCTTCTGCATCCGCACCGCGCCGTAGACCTCGTTCTTGACCTGCTCGAACGCCTGCTCTTTCCCGTCCTTCTTGAACTCGTCCTTGCGGGCGTCGTAGTAGGCCTTGACGTCCTCGGGCTTGATCGAGATCCCCTTCGCGAACTCTGCATCAAGGTACTTCTGCGCGAGAATCTTTCGCTCGAGGTTGCGGGTGAGCGTCTGGAAGCCCGGATCGTCCTGGAGCTTTTCCTCGCGGGCGCGGCGATAGAGCATCTCCTCGGCGATGAAGCGCTGGAGCCATTTGTCGCGCTCGCCCTGCTTGAGCACCTCGTCGAGAAGTCTCTGCTTCTGCGCGCGCTTCTCGTCGGGCGTGAGGCTCCCCGCGAGCTGCGACAGCTGCATGTCGATCTCCGCCTCGATCATCATATCGAGCTCGGCGCGCGTGATCTTCCACGCGCCGACCTCGGCGAGGACGTCCTTGCCGCCGGTGGAATCGCTCTTCGTGACAGCCGTCCGCGACTCGAGCTCGTAGTTCAAGGCGGCGTACTTGCCGAGCGCCTCGAGGCATTCGGCCGTCCGCTTGGAAATTTCGGGCTCGATCTCGTCGATCTTCGCCAACGCTTCCGAGCGGTAATACGCCTCAAGCGCGCGCTCGTAGTCGGTACCCTCCTGGTAGAGCTTCCCGATCCTGAACCAGATGCGCGCCGCATCCTCATCGCCGGGCCGTGCAGACTCCAGATACTCGGTCCACGCGCGCGCCGCGGCGCCCGAAAGCTTCTGGTCCTCGAACTTGAGCGCGAGCTCCTCGATCTTCTTCCCGGAAAGCCCGCTCGAATCGCCGCCTCGCCCTTTTCGCTCGCCGCCGAAACCGAAGAAGAGCCCCAGCGCCAGGGTGATCGCCACGAGCCCCGCGACAGCCATCATAAGGGTCCGGCTCGGCCGGGTGCCTTGATCGTCCCTCGGCGGCAGCGTAAACATCGGATTGCGATTCATGCGTTCCTCCGTGTGAATCCGTCAGGCCGGCTTGTGAAGCCGTTTAACCGGCCTTTTAGCCGTCGGGCTGGCTTTCTTCCGTTTCCTCGGCATCCGCGCGACCGAATAGTCCACCTTGCCCTCGCGCGCGACGAGCGCGTTGAGCTCCTTCTGCACTCGCTCGGCCAGGAACACTTTGAGCAGCGACTGGTACGGCACGTCGCGGCTGTTCGCAAGCACCTTGAGCTCATCAAGCAGATAGTTCGGCATGCGGAGCGATATCGTCGTCAAAGAAGGCTTGAGATTGGGCAGGATCATCCATCTCCCTTTCGACCAATCGAAATAATCGACGGAATCATGGGTCGCCCAGAACTCCCGCTCTTCGTCCTCTGACTTGAACTTTGGAATCTTCTTAAGCTTCTTCATTTGGAATACATCCTCCTCTCGCGGCGATTCATGTCCCTGGCGGATATGACGCGGATCAAATCACCCCGAATGGTGAATATCACGGACAGGTGCCTCCCCGCTTGAGTCTGACCGAATATCTTGAAACGCGCCTCTTTTGATGTTGTATGCTCTCCATTCGGCATTGCATAGAAAACCTGATTCAGGAATGTTTGCTCACATTCTTCCGGCGATACATGGTGCCGATCCCAAATCTTGGCCAGGTTCCCTTGGTTCCACTGGAATCCCGTACACCGCTTTATCATTTCCGTTATGTCCATATAGAATGTATATCATGGTAATATACATTTGTCAAGCCCCCGAGAGCGAGAAAAATCAGTACCTCCGCTCCCGGGCCCTGAAGAACTGCACGAGCCTCGGCACGTAGTCGCGGTCCGTCGCGACCTCGATCCGGTCGACGCCCATCGAGGCGAAGAGCTCGCGGAACCGCTCGGACCGCTCGCGCCCGAGGCGCTCGTAGCGCTTCCGCACCGCCGCGCTCGACGTGTCGACGAGCACCATTTCACCGGTCTCCGCGTCCTCGAGCTCGATGAGCCCGACGTTCGGGAGCCGCACCTCGCGCGGATCGGTGACCGGCACGGCGATGAGATCGTGCCGCTTCGAAATTATCCGCATCGCCTTCTCGAACCCCTCCGACTGGAAGTCGCTCACGAGAAACACGACCGCCCGCTTCTTCTGGACCTTCCCGAAGTAGTCGAGCGTGCCCCCGATATCGGTCTTCGCCGCCTTCGGCTTGAAATTGAGGAGCTCGCGAATGAGGCGCAGCACGTGCGTCGTCCCCTTCTTCGGCGGCACGTAGAGCTCGACCCGGTCGGTGAAGACGATGAGCCCGACCTTGTCGTTGTTCTTCACCGCGGAGAAGCTGAGGAGCGCGCAGAACTCGGCCGCGATCTCGTTCTTGAGCTTCTTGACGCTCCCGAAGGCGCCCGAGGCCGA
>JAFNGP010000265.1 GCA_017885175.1 bacterium | reverse complement strand
GGCTCGCGATCTTGTCGATCTCGTCGATGAATACGATCCCCGTCTCCTCGGCGGATTTCACGGCGCGCGCGATCACCTTGTCCATGTCGACGAGCCGCTCCTTCTCCTCCTGCACGAGCATCTTCCTCGCTTCCTCCACCGTGACGCGGCGCCCTTTCTTCCGGCGCGGCATCATCCCTTCGAGCCCGGCGGGCAGCTTGAGCCCCATCTCCTCGAGTCCGGCGTTCGAGAATACCTCGATCAACGGGCGGGAACGATCCTCGACTTCTATCGTGACCTCGCGCGCGTCGAGAGCGCCGCTCGCAAGCTTCCCCGCCAGCTTCTCCTTCGTGCGCCCCCGCCGCTCGTCGGCATTCTCCCCCTCCGCACCCTCCGAACCGGGGGACGCGGGGAGCAAGAGATCGACGAGACGTTCCATGGCGTGCTCTTGCGCTCGCGCCTCGACTTCGGCGAAGGAACGCTCCTTCTCGATGGATATCGCGATGTCGACGAGGTCCCTGATCATCGAATCGACGTCCCGGCCGACATAGCCTATTTCCGTGAACTTGGTCGCCTCCACCTTGACGAACGGCGCCTGGGCGAGGCGCGCGAGCCGCCGCGCGACCTCCGTTTTCCCCACGCCGGTCGGGCCGATCATGATAATATTCGCCGGCATGATCTCGTCCCTGATCGACGCGTCGACCCGCCTGCGGCGCCAGCGGTTCCTGAGCGCGATTGCGACCGAGCGCTTCGCGGCGTCCTGGCCTATGATATATTTGTCCAGCTCTTCGACGATTTGTCGGGGGGTGAACTCATCCATTGCCTTCAATGACCTCGACGGTGATTTCCTGATTGGTATAAATGCAGATTCCCGACGCTATTTCAAGTGATTTTCTTACAATGGCTTGCGCGTCGAGCTTCGAGTTATTCATGAGTGCTCTCGCGGCCGCCAGAGCGTAGGGTCCTCCCGAACCGATCGCGACTATGCCGTCGTCCGGCTCGACGACATCGCCGCTCCCGCTGATGACGAGGGAATGGGTGCGATCCATCACGGCGAGAAGCGCTTCGAGATGCCTCAACACCTTGTCGCTTCTCCAGTCCTTCGCGAGCTCGACCGCGCCCTTCATGAGGTTCCCGTTGAATTCGTTGAGCTTTTGCTCGAATTTCGCGAGGAGGGTGATCGCGTCCGCGGTGCTTCCGGCGAAGCCGGCGAGGATCGCGTTTTCCCGCAGCGAGCGCACTTTAACCGCGCCCTGCTTGACGATCGTCTGGCCGAAAGTTACCTGCCCGTCGCCCCCCATAGCCACGTTCGTTCCCAGGCGCACGCCGATTATCGTAGTTCCCTTGAACATCGCTTTCCTCCCGGCCCGTTCCCGGCGACATCGGACGGAATTTCCCGTATGGATAAAGTAATGCCTCATCGGCGATTGTACAAGAAATCCTTTATCGCCGCCGCCGTCCGCGCCCCGAGCGGCGGAGCGCGCGCATCAGGCCCGCGGATGGGCCTTTTCGTATACCTCGCGCAGCCTCTCCGTCGTGACGTGCGTGTAGATTTGCGTCGTGGAGAGGCTCGCGTGCCCGAGGAGCTCCTGAACGGCTCTCAAATCCGCGCCCGCATCGAGAAGATGCGTCGCGAAGGTGTGTCTGAGCACGTGCGGGCTCATCCGTGTGAGCGCAGCCGTATGCTCGAGGTATTTGAGGACAATCCGCTGGACGGTGCGTCTGCTGACGGGATCTTTTCCCCTGCCCGCGATGAGAGGCTCCCCGACGCTCTCGCCGAAGAATTCATGCAATCCCTCCCTGCTGCTCCAGAACGATTCGGGGACGCCGAATCTATTCTGCAGGTAGAGCTTCAGATACTCGGCGGCCTTGCCGCCGAGCGGCAGGAGCCGCTGCTTGTTCCGCTTTCCGAGCACCGTGACCGTGCCGTGCATGAAATTGCACTGTGCGATCGTGCATTCGACGAGCTCGGAAAGACGCATCCCCGTCCCGTACAGCAACTCGAGGACCGCTCGATCGCGCAGGCCTTTTCGCGAATCGAGGGCAGGCAGATTCATCATGCGTTCCATTGCGGCGACGCTGGCGAACACGGGCAAATCTCTGCCCGCCTTGGGAGCGGAAACGCCGGTGGTCGGATCATGCGCGCACAGATCCCGCTTCACGCAATAGCCGAAAAAGCTCTTGAGGGAAGCGACCTTCCGGGCGATGCTCCGCTTCGAATATCCTCGGCGCGATAAACGGCCGAGAAACGAGCGCACGGCAAGGCCGTCGACATCGGAAAAACCGGCTTCGTGGGAAAGCTCATCGCGCAGAAAATCGAGGAATTGAGTTATGTCCCCCTCATACGCGCGGATCGTCGCCTCGGAAGCCCGCCTCTCGATGCCGAGGTAGATAAAATAATCCTTGAGAGCCTGAAGGATCACGTTCGAATCCTGTTATGCGCCTCGATCGCGCCCCGCGGACGCTCCGCGTCTACTTCACTGTCGACGTGCAGCTCGGGCATCGGACCGCCTTTATCGGAATCGCCGTGCAGCAAAACGCGCATTCCTTCGTCGTCGGCTCGACTGCCGGCGCCGGTTTCTGTTTCTTGAGCTTGTTCATCGTGCGCACGATAAAGAATATGCAGAACGCGACGATCAGAAAGTTGATTATCGTATTCGCGAAAACGCCGTAATTGATGGAAACCGCGCCGGCCGCCTGCGCCTGCGCGAGAGAGGGGTACGGGCCCGGCGCCGTTCCCTGTTTCAAAACGATAAAGAGGTTCGCGAAATCGACGTTGCCGAGAAGGATGCCGATCGGCGGCATGATGACGTCTTTCACGAGCGATTGAACGATCGCTCCGAACGCGACGCCGATTACGATGCCGATCGCCATGTCGATCACGTTGCCCCGCATGGCGAATTCCTTGAATTCCTTGAGCATCTCTCCACCTCCTTGGATTAAGAACCGTCGTCAGCGGCGCGGGTCGCCGAGATATTTCGCGAGAAAACGTTCGGCGATTTCCCCGAATTTCACGCGGTTCTGGGGTTTCGAGATCCCCCGTCCCTCATCCGGGAAATAGACATAGTCGCACAAAACGCCGTTCTTCTTTAGAGCGGCGACGATCCGCTCGGCATCGGCATTCGGCGTAAACGGATCCTGCCCCCCCTGCACGATGAGGAGCGGCGCCCGTATCCGGTCCACCGCGAAAAGCGGCGAGCGGGACCTCAGCATATCGGCTTCCGTTTCCGGATTTCCGACGAGGTCATAGATGGACGATTTGAATCCGCCGTATTCGGACGTCCTCGCCTCGAGCCAGCCGAGAAGATCGCTTGGCCCCGAAATATCGACGCCGCAGCGGAAGAGATCCGGCGTCGAGGTCAGGGCGACGAGTGTCGCGTAGCCCCCGAAAGAGCTCCCGAAAATCGCCATCCGCTTCGGATCGGATATCCCCTGAGCGACGGCCCATTGAACACCGTCCAACAGATCGTCCTGCATCTTCCCGCCCCACTCCTTCTTTCCCGCGTTCGTAAAATCCTTNNCCTGCAGGCACGCGTACCCGCGGTTCGCAAACCATTGCGCCTCGGGATTGAATCCCCAATAAACGCGCGTCCATGGATCCGGACGAACGAGCAACACCGTCGGCAGGTTCTTCCGTTTGCTGCCGGCCGGATAGGAGATATACCCATGGATCTCCAGACCGTCCCTCGCCTTGAATAGAATGGGCTCCATGCGCGACAGCGTATAATTCCTCAGGTCCGGATTTTCGTCGAAGAGAAACGCCCCCTGCTTCG
>JAFNGP010000264.1 GCA_017885175.1 bacterium | reverse complement strand
TCGACGAAGATCTGGGCGCCCGCGGCCGTTTCAAGAGAGATCATTCCGGTGAGCTTCTCGAGAGTTATTATCCTCCTCGAGAGTTCTCCCCGTTTTATCTGCACCGTTTCGAGATACTCGCGGTACCCCTCGCTCCGGCAGGCGATCTCGTGCGTCCCCGCGGGAAGCTCGAGCATCGCGAGGCGGTCGCCGACGACGCGGCGCCGTCCGTCGACGAGAATTTCCGCCGCGGGCTCGACGGCGATATCGACGAATCCCGTCGCCGGCGCCTCGATCCGGGCGCTCGCCGCCGGAGGCGCGGCCTTCTTTTCCGCGACCGGCTGCTCAGGCGGCTCGACCGCTTTTTCGACGGGTGCCAGCGGCTGCTGCACCAGTTTGGCCTTCTCCAGCTCGGCCTTCCTCGACTCTTCGGCGTTCGGGAGCGAAAAACGCCCGGTGCTGTTCTCGAGGACGCGCCCTGTATCTCGGGGCGTTTCGGACGCGACGCCCGCGGTCTCGGCGGCGGCCGGTTCGGCCGGCGGCGGCTCCGCGAGCGCGGCCATCGAAACGCCGGGGGGCTCCTCTCCCTGGCCGGCGAGGATAGGATCCGCAGGGGGGGGCGTCGGATCGGACTGGCGGATCGCACTGAAGGCGTCGACGAGGTTTCCGACGCCGCGCGGGTTCAGCGAGATAACGACGGCGGCGGAGGCGATGCACGCCGCCGCGACGCCGAGGGACAGCAGACGTCTTTTCCGCGGGGTCTTCCGGACCGGACGCCGCGAGCGGGGAGCGAGATCGTCCTCGCCGGCGGCGAGCCTTCTCAGCCGCTCGCGGGACGAGGCCATCCGTTCCTGCCCGAGGAGCGATTCGATCGCGCGCGCCATTTCAAGAGCGCTCCTGAATCGCTTTCCCGGCTCCCGGTGGAGCGCTTTCATGACGAGCTCCTCCGCGCCGGGGCTGATATCCTTCCGTATCCGCGAAGGCGCGCTGATGCCGCCGTTGATGATGTTCTGGATGACCGCGGCGTAGTTGTCGCCGAGAAAAGGCTGCGTTCCCGTTATCGCCTCGTAGCAGATCGTTCCGAGGGAGAAGAGATCGCTCCTCCCGTCGATCGAATCCCCGATCGCCTGTTCGGGCGACATGTAGAGGGGCGTGCCGAGGAGCGTGGAGGCGACCGTCTGCTGGGTCTGGCTCTGGTGGAGCTTCGCGAGGCCGAAGTCGGTGATCTTCACCTGCCCTTCCATCGTGATCATGATATTGGCGGGCTTGATGTCCCGGTGGATGATGCCGCGCTGGTGCGCGTGGTCGAGCCCCAGACAGATCTCGCGGGCGACGAGCAGCATGAGATCCTCGGAGATGACGCGCCGCGACGAGAGCACGTCCTTGAAGCACGGCCCGTCGATGTACTCCATGACGATGAAGTAATTGCCCTCGCCGGATCCGAAATCGATGATGCGCACGATATTCTCGTGATCGAGACTCGCGACGGCCTTCGCCTCGAGCTCGAACCGGCGCGTGAAGTTCGGGTCCGAAATGAGATGCGAATGGAGCTTCTTGATGACGACGGGCCGGTCGAGCGAGGTCTGGATCGCCTTGTAGAGCACCGCTGTTCCGCCGGTCGCCAGCGTGTTGCAGATCTCGTACTTCTTCGTGCTTTTTCCGTTCATCGCGCTGTCGCCAACCTTTCCGCGAGCGATTCGGGGAGCCCGGAATTCCGGATCTTGTCCTGCGCCGATCTGATGTCGTACGGAACGCGCCGGATCGTGATCGTTCCCTTCTGCGCGTCGAGGAGCGCGAAGCTCGCCGCGGCGATGCCGTCCCGCGGCTGGCCGATGCTGCCCACGTTGACGAGGTAGCGCGACCCGGGGACCACCGCGGCGAAGGTGCCGCTCACGACTTTCGTGCCCCGTTCCTCGCTGTGCTCGATGATCGCGGGCACGTGCGTGTGGCCGATGAAGGCGAACTTCTCCCGGATTCCCCCGAATATGGCGTTCGCCTGATTGATCGTGTACACGTATTCCCACTCCATGGGGGAGAGCGGAGAGGCGTGGGCGAAGACGCAATCGCCGTAGCGCCGCACCGTGTCGTATTCCCCGAGGGCGTCGCGATGCCTCGGATGGATCTCCCGCGAGGTCCACCGGATCGCTCTCTGCGCCGTGCCGCTGAACGTTTCCGTGCCGATGAGACCCGCGGCGGCCACGTCATGGTTTCCGCCGATGCGGATGTGCGCCGCTTCCTGGACGAGGGAGACGCACTCGTTCGGATTCGCGCCGTAGCCGACGACGTCCCCGAGCGANNAGCCTCCCGGCCTCCTCGAGCACCCGCTCGAGCGCCTCGACGTTCCCGTGAATATCGGAGAAAATGAGAAATCTCATGGCTCAATCCTTGAACACGAATTCCTCGGATCCGATCGCGATGAGGTCTTCCCTTTCGAGCGTCTTTTCTTCCATCTCCTCGCCGTTGATCGTCACCTTGTTGCGTCCGTCGATCTTTTGAAGCACGTATTCGGAGCCCTTCCGGAGAACCTCCACGGTGACGCGCGGCGCGAAGATGCCCGTGAGCCGGATGTCCGAATCCTTCCCGCGCCCGATCACGGTTCGTTCCTTGTCGAGCGGATATTCCTCCATCGCCGATTTTCTGAAAAGCCGCGGGGGCGCCGCCGGACACGCCGGTTTCCGGGCGCCGGCCGCCTGGTTCCTGAAATGCGGGATGACGACGGTCTGGTCGAGATCCTCGGGATGCGACGCCTCGAGCGTCGGGATCTGGAAGAGAATCTCGTATTTGCCGATAACGATCACGTCGCCGTTCGAGAGCTTCGCCTCGCTCACCGGTTTTTCGTTGAGGAGCGTGCCGTTCTTGCTCCCGAGATCGCGGAGCACGTAGCAGTCCTTGCGGGAGGTGATGACGGCATGCCTGCGCGACACGCTCAGGTTGTCGATGACGATGTCGTTTTCCGGGAGCCGCCCGACGGATACCTCGGAGCCGGCGAAGGGATACGTCTTGAGCGGGCGTCCCTTCAGGCGAACGACGAGGCGCGGAGGCTGGCTCAGGTAGAACGAGGAGATCGATCCCGCGTAATCGGACGGGATCGAACGGACGTCTTCGGCGTTCGTCACGGCGAGATCGGTGAACAGGTCGATCTCGAGCGGACGTTTCGCCGTGATCGTGAAAACCTTGACGAGGAAATCCTCCCGCGCGCTCGAGGCGGGACCCCTGTCGGAGCGAAGGCTGTAACAGGCGATCGCCTTTCCCGTCTGGTACCGAAGGAGGAAGAAGACTCCCTGATTCCGGGCCGAGACGATCGCGTTGTAACGATCCTTCTCGGCGCGCTCGAGGAGCTCGTCGAGATCGACGAGCGCCGAAGAAACCTTGAGCTCGGGCTTCTTCTGCAGATACACGAGGAGCGAATGGTACAGGATGATGTCGGTCTCGTAGGCGATGATCTTGGGGAATTGCGTCCGGTTGATCTCGAGAAAGAAATCGCGCAGCCGGACCGGACGGAAGACGTTCCCGTCGCCCGCGCAGGCCCAGTAGATCTGCCCTTCGTTGATGAAGAGAAGGTACTGGATGTTCTCGTTGAACACCTCGAGGACGACCGGCGCCTTCCTGCTTCTCTCGACGTAATCCCTGACGATCGCGTCGAATTCGCTCGGATCGAAATCGCGAGGGTTGAGAAGCACGAGCCGATACGGTATCTGCAGCCTGNNGGATCGAGCGCGAGCGCCTTTTTCCAGGCGTCGATCGCGTCCTCGATCTTCTCGAGCTTGTAGTAAGCGTTTCCGAGGTTCGTGTACGCGGAGCTCGAGTCGTTGCTCCGGCCGATCGCCTCGTTGTACATCTCAATCGCTTCCTTGTAGGAGCCGAGACGGTAAAACACGTAGCCGAGATTGTTGTAGGCGGCGGCGAGCTCGGGATTGAGCGAAATGGCTTTCTTGAACGCCTCGGTCGCCTTTTCCTCTTCGTTGATCTCGGTATAGGTGAGTCCGAGGTTGTTGTACGTCTCGGTCATCGCCGGATCGAGATCGATGGCCTTGCCGAAGAGCCCGAGCGCTTTTTCGTACTGTCCGTTGTGGTACGCCATGACGCCGGCGTTGTTGAGCATCCGCGCCTCGGTCGTGCGCCGTTTCTTTTCCTCTTCCTCGATGCTCTTTTTCTGATCCTCGACGAGGTTCATGATGCCGGTATGATTGTCCGAGAGCTCTCTCACGAGCTTGCGATGCTCGCCGAGCCCGGTCTCTATGGTCTCGAGATTCTTCGAGAGAGCCCCTTTCCAGCCCGACACCTCGTCGCGGAAGGCCTGGAACACCTGCTCGCCCGCATCGATCTTGCGCTCGATCTCGTCCGTCTTCGCGTCGAGCGTGAGCGAGATCGCCTCGATCGCCTTCTGCTTCTCTTCCGACGCCGCGCGCATGAAGCTCGCGAGGTCGTCGAGTTTTCGCTCGACCCCGGTCCTGAGCTCCGTGACGGACGTTTCGCTCCTCTCGCGCATCTCCTTCATGAGATCGAACAGCTCGCTTCCGCTCTTTCGCTGGGACTCCCAGGCTTTTTCGAGCTCGGCGCGGACACCAACCATCGCGTCCTCTCCGCGCGCCGCCTCGCCGGCGATCAGGCGATCGATGCGGCAGGCGCGCAGGCTGTCGTCATGAAATCTGCACAGCTCTCCGAGGCATTCGACCCGGCCGCGGTAGGATTTCGCGAGGAAGCGGACCGGCACGACGGACGCGATATCGTCGGCGAGCGATTCCTCCGCGTGCTGCTTCGATGACGGATTGATGAAGATCTCGTCTTCGCTCCCGCGATCGGTCCGCTCGCCGCGGTTTTCCGGCTCGACGTCGTCGAGTTCGCGGACGAGAAGCTCCTTGTCGTCGAGAATCGACGTTTGCGTTATCATTGGGCAGATCTTCATGGTAGCACCTTTCCTCCGGAGAGCGTCAGAGCGCCTCCGACTTTTCGAGCACCAGGACCCGTTCCTCGCAGTTCGATTCTATGAACCGCGTATAGTTCTTCAGGGCCCGTTCGCGGCTGTCCCTGAAATCGGCCCGCTCGCCGGAGATTCCGGCGAAGAACGAGGCCGCCATTCCATGATCTCCCGCGCGTTCCCGGGCGATGCCCGCGAGGTACAGGTGATCGTATCGTTCCGTATCGGAAGAATAGCCGGCGCCGTCGCTCGCGCCGAACGCGGCGCAGGCGAGGGACGGTCTATCCATGCACAAATAGACGGCTCCGAGAAGATCGCTCCGCAGTGGGCGCGAAACGGCGCTGCGCGAAAGAATCTCGAGCGCTTCGGCGGCTCCCGTACGATCGAGCACGAGGCGCACGAGGCGGGCGATATCCTCTTCCCCCGCGGATCCGTCTTCGAGGCGCGCGGAGAAGCCGCGAATCTCGCGGTCGGTCCATTGTGTATATGACCGTTCGATGCGCTTGAGCACGCGGCTTTTCTCGGGAGCGCCTTCGAGCGCTTCGGAGAAGAGCAGTCCCGCGCGTCCGACATCTCCCGCGTTATAGTGGATCTCGGCGAGCTCGATCGCGAGGTCGAGCGCGTCTTCCGGCCCGAGGGTCGAGCGTCCCTTCGCGACAAGGTCTTCCGCCGCCTCGATACGCCCGGCGCGTGCCAGGAGCGACGCCCCGAGCGAGAAATGCTCGCGTCGCGGTCCCCGCGCGATGAGGATGGCGAGACGCGAGACGAGCTCGTCGACGACCTCGCCGTCCTGCGCGGGGAACGCGCCGAGAAGGGCGAACGCCTCGTCGTTTTCATTCGCCGTCACGAGGCAATCGACGCGCAGCAGGCGTTCGGTGTCGCGGAGCTCCTGGGGCCACACGTGCTGCGCGAGCCCGGCGAGGACGGCTCCCGAGCGGGAAGGATCGCGCCGGAGGGCCTGCCCGTACCTGGCGAGCGCCTCTTCCATCTCTTCCCTGCGCGCCTTGAGCGCGGCGTAGCGCACGAGGAATTCGCCGTCCCGTTCGTGCAGCGCGAGAAACTCGGATGCGACGGCGTCGATGAGCGCCGGGTCCGCCTGTTCGTCCGAGAGGATCCGGACGACGGCCTGGCGCGATTGCTCCATATCTCCCGAGGCGACGAATATGCGCGAGAGGAGCCTGTTCGCCTCGCATTGCTCGGGCCGTTCCCCGACGATCGAAAGAAGAATATCGGTGGCGGTACGCGTGAGCCCCGCGTTTTTCGCGATGAGGCGCTCGAGGATCCGGACCGCTTCCCCGTGGCGCCCCTCGAGCGACAGGTTTCGCGCGTAGAGAGTTTCGAGTTGTTCGTCCTCGGGGGCCGTTGTCCGGATCCGCTCGATCGACGCGCTGAGGGTCGGGAGCGCCTCGCGGGGACCCTTCTGGGCCGAGGTGAAATGGCGCAGCGCTTCGTCCTTGAGCCCCTCGAGCCACGAGAGCTCGCCGAGGATCGCGGAGAGAAGCCACGGCTCGACGCTGAGGGGCAGGAATCTCTCCAGCGTCTCCGCGGCCTGTTTCCTCATCGCCGGCGCGAGATCGATACAGCGCCTGATCGCGACGACCGCCTCCGCGTCCCTGCCGAGGCGCAGGAGCGTTTCTCCGAAGAGGATGTGCGCCTGCGGATTCGCCGGATCGCGCGCGATGATCGCGCGGATTTCCCCCTCGAGCGTTCTGACGTCGGCTTCGGGGGAGGTGAGGGTGAGGGCGATGCACCGGAGCGCGTCGTCCCATTTTCCGTCCGCCGCGGAGATCCTCGCGCCGTAGACGTGAAGCGCCGCCGCCTTCCCGGCCGGCAGCGCCGCGATCGCGCGCGTGAGCACTTCCGCGGCGAGGCTCGTCCGGTTCATGACGAGCGCCGTTTTGAGCATCTCTTCCCAGATGGCGAGGTTGCCGGGCTCCCGTTCGACGAGCTTCCCGAACTGCGCGACGACGTCTCGGATCTGGCTCGGGTCGAGCTCGAGCGTGCGGCACAGATGGCGCGCCGCGTCGGCGAAAAGCTCCTCCTCGAGATACAGGTGGTAGAGGGCGAGATGGAGGGTCGCGTTCGCGTCGAAGCGCGCGAGCCCTTTCTTGTATATTTCGATGACGCGATACTTCAGGTTCCCGTCGCGCATGAGGATCTGGTCGAACTCGAAGATCGCCCGCTCGACGCCTCCCGTGAAGAAATGCGCGGTCGCCTGGAGAATGCGGAACGGCTCGGAAAGCTCGTTCTCCTTCGCGAGGCGTTCGACGATCTCGGCGATGCTCCTCCAGTATTCCTCGTGCTCCGCGGCGAGGTCCCTGATGGAGGACGCGAGCTCGTCATGCTCCTGGGGCTTTTCGCTATAGAGAGTGAGGACGTGCGGATAGGCCTCCATCCCGCGGTCGCCGGCCAGGCTTATCTC
>JAFNGP010000263.1:3594-8818 GCA_017885175.1 bacterium | reverse complement strand
CGACGATATCCTCGATCTCGAGGGAAGCGCGGAGAAGGCAGGATAAGCCTTGCGCAAGGACGAGAAAAGGAAGAAAATCACATATCCGGCGCACTTCGGCATAGAGGTATCCCGCGAAACCGCAGGCCGGTTGATCGCCGACGGCGTGCGCGCGATGGAAGTTCTCGGCGATGACGGCTATATGGGGCATATATTTTCACTGATCGTCGATCGTTCATCCTGAAATGCTGAAACAGATGCTGTACAGAGAGATATTCCTCGTTCCCGTGATCTGCGGGTTGCTGATTCAAGGTATCAAGCTGATTGCGCATTCCGCCGCGGAAAGAAGATTCAAGCTCGACGCCTTGACGCAGGCGGACGGGATGCCGAACCTGCATTCGGCCGTCTTCAGCTCCCTTTCGATAAGCATCGGGATAAAGTACGGTTTTTCGTCGATTCTCTTTTCCGTCGTCGCCGCATACAGCGCCATTATCATACACGACACGATGCGGCTCAAAGGGGAAAAGGTCAAGCAAACGAACGTGCTTAACAGAATCATCTCGAGCGACGAACGCTATCAGGATATCACGGAAGACGGGGAGTTGCGGACGCTCCGGTTCAAGCCTCTCGACGTTCTGTCGGGAACGGTGCTCGGGATCATCGGCGCCTATTGTCTGCTCTAGGATAGAGCGATGCCTATGCCTCTTCTCGATCGGATACGGACTCCCGAGGATCTCAAGGGGCTCTCGATCGACGAGCTTGTCGCGCTCAGCGACGAGATCCGGCAATACATCATCGAAGTCGTATCCGTTCGGGGCGGACACCTTGCGTCGAGCCTCGGGGCAGTCGAGATCGCGCTTGCTCTCCATTTTGTTTTCGATTCGCCCCGGGACAAGATTCTATGGGATGTAGGACATCAGAGCTACGCTCACAAGATTCTGACCGGACGAAAAGAGGCTTTCAGGAGCCTGCGGACGCGAGAAGGGCTCAGCGGATTTCCGAATACGGCCGAAAGCGAGCACGACGCGTTCGGCGTCGGACACGCGAGCACGTCGATATCGGCGGCGCTCGGCATCGCGGTTTCGCGCGATCTCCTCGGCGAGGATCATTATGTCATTTCGGTCGTCGGCGACGGAGCGATATCGGGAGGGCTCTCTTTCGAAGGGATCAACCAGGCGGGACACCTCAAGAAGAATCGATTCATCATCATCCTCAACGACAACGAGATGTCGATCTCGAAAAACGTCGGCGCGCTCGCCCGGTATCTGACGAGGATCACGACAAAGAAAGTCTATCTCCAGTTCGAGGCCGACGTGTGGGAGCTTCTCGGGAAGGTGCCGCGTTACGGGCTCAGAGCGCGCAAGGTCGCCCGCCGAATGAAGGAAAGCATCAAGAACCTCCTCGTTCCCACCATTCTTTTCGAGGAGCTCGGGTTTCGGTATTTCGGTCCTTTCAACGGCCACGATCTGACTCAGCTCGTTTCGGCGTTCTCTCAGATCCGCGACGTCCCCGGCCCCGTTCTCGTTCACGTCATGACGACGAAGGGAAAGGGCTATTCGTTCGCCGAGGAGAACGCGGAAAAGTTTCACGGGATCGGAAGCTTCTACAAGGCGACGGGAAGCTCGAAAAGCAACGGGACCCGTCCGACCTACAGCGAGGTATTCGGCGCGTCGCTCATGGAGCTCGCCGAAAAGGACAAGAGCGTCGTCGCGGTGACCGCCGCGATGAAGGAAGGGACGGGGCTCGCTCCGTTCGCGCGCGCGTTTCCCGAGCGATTCTTCGACGTCGGAATCGCGGAGCAGCACGCCGTCACCTTTGCCGCCGGGCTCGCGCGGTCGGGTCTCAAGCCCTTTGTCGCCATCTACTCGACGTTTCTCCAGCGGGGTTTCGATCAGATCATTCACGACGTGGCGCTCCAGCGTCTCGGGGTGCGCTTCGTTCTCGATCGGGCGGGGCTCGTCGGAGAAGACGGGCCGACGCACCACGGCGCCTTCGATCTGAGTTACCTGCGACTCGTTCCGGGAATGGTCGTGATGGCGCCGCGTGACGATGAGGAGCTTCGGCGCATGATGCTCACCGCGCACGAGTACGGAGGGGGCCCGATCGCGATCCGATTTCCCCGCGGGACGGCCGCAGCGGGGACGCCCTGTTCGGGGCGGAGCGCCGTGCCGATCGGAAAGGGAGAGGTTCTGCGCCGCGGCGCCGACGCGGCGCTCGTCGCCGTGGGATCGATGGTTCCGACGGCGCTGGCGGCCGCGGAGATTCTTTCGCGTGCGGGGATCTCGGTATCGGTGATCGACGCGAAATTCGTCAAGCCGCTCGATTCCGAGCTCCTGATGTCTCTTGCGGGAGAGCGTTCGGGAATCGTTTTCGCGCTCGAGGAGAACGCGCGTTCCGGCGGCTTCGGCGCCGCGATCCTCGAGTTCTTCTCGGATCGAGCGCCGGAAACGCGGGTGGTGACGATCGGGCTGCCGGATCGTTTCGTTCCGCACGGGAAGCGGGAGGAGCTGCTCGAAGAGATCGGCATGTCCGCGGAAGCGGTGGCGGCGGAGGTCGCGCGAATCGCCGTCCCGCGCGCGGAAACGGGTCACGGAGGAAGTCGATGAAGATTGCGAGACTGGGACTGGTCGCGAACGCGAGGAAAAAGGAGATCCGGGATGTCGTCAAGGACGTGCTCGAGCTCGTCCCGGGGAATGTCGCCGTGTGCGGCCTCGAGGAAACGGCGAATCTGGCTCCGGCGAACGCCGTGCAGCGGGTCGAGACCCTGAGCGGATGCGACGCGGTGCTCGCCCTCGGCGGCGACGGCACTCTTCTCGTGGCGGCCCGGATGGTGGCCGAGGATGAGATACCGCTCCTCGGCATCAAGATTCGAAGCCTGGGATTTCTCGCGGAGGACGATCCGCGGCGCGCGATCGGAGATCTGTTCGCGGGACGTTTTTCCATACAGGATCGGCTTCGTCTCTCCATCGTCTGCGAAGGAGGCGAAGGCGCGCCGCGGAGATATTCGGCGCTCAACGACGCGGTCGTGCACGGCGTCGGCGTATCGCGCGTTCTCCATCTCGAGACGACGATCGACGGAACGGTGCTCGGCGAGTACCTTGCCGACGGCGTGATCGTTTCGACGCCGACCGGTTCGACCGCTTACTCGCTGGCGGCGGGCGGGCCTATCGTGAATCCGACGAGCGTCGAGGCGTTCGTCATCACGCCGCTCTGCCCGCACTCCCTCTCCGTGCGGCCGATCGTCGTGAGCGCCGAGGAGACGGTTTCGGTGGCGATCGTCGAGGAAGCCCAGGAGACCCTCCTCACGGTCGACGGCCAGCAATCGTGCGTGGTGGGGAAGGGGGACAGGCTTGTGTTCAAGAGGAACCCCGTGGCGACGAAGCTCATCGTCACCGAAGGGTACAGCTTCTACGATATCGTGCGGCGAAAACTGAAGTGGGGCGGGATGCTTCGTCAGGATCATTGACCGGGGGAGGTTGGGGATGCTCAGGGAGATCCGGATTCGCAATCTGGCGATCGTCGAGGATGCCACGATATGTTTCACCGAAGGTCTCAACGTCATGACGGGGTCGACGGGCGCGGGGAAATCGATCATTCTCGCGGCGGTCGATCTCCTGTCCGGCGCGCGGGCGAGAAGATCGCTCATTCGGAAAGGCGCGGCGAATCTGACGGTCGAGGGGATATTCTCCGTCGACGACGGCTGGCCGCTTCGCGAGCGGCTCGGATTGTCGAAAGGGGAGACGGAGCTTTCGCTGCGGCGGGAGCTCGCGGTCGACGGCCGAAACCGGATATGGATCAACGGCATGCTCTCCACGGTCGGGTCGTCGCAGGAAACGGCGCGCGCTCTCATCGAGCTTCATGGCCAGCACAGGCAGCAGGAATTCCTCGATCCGTCGAGCCACATCCTGTACCTCGACGCGTGGGGGGATTACCGGGAGCTGCTCGATCGTTCGATGGCGGCGATCGCCGAGTTTACGGAGATATCGGAACGCCTCGCGCGTCTCGCCGCTGAAGAGGAAGAGCACCGCCGCCGCGAAGACTATCTCCGGTTCCAGCTCGCGGAGCTCGAGGAGCTCAAGCTCGAACACGACCTCGATCGCCGGCTTGAATCGAAGATCAAACAGCTCGAAAACAAGCAGAAATATATCTCCGCGCTCGAGGAGGCTCTGCGCTCTCTCGAGGGGGAAGAGGGGTCGGCCGCCGACAGGCTCAACAGAGCCGCGAGATCGCTCGAATCGATAGCCGGCATAAGCGCGTCATGGGGGAGCGGCGCCGAAACGCTCGCGGCCGCGCGGATATCGGTGCAGGATATCGCGCGCACGATCGGCCGGTCGCTCGCGGAGGCGGAGGACGCATCCGAGGATCTCGAGAGTCTCCAGCAGCGCCTCGCGGGGATTCAGCGCGCGTGCAGGAAATACGCGCTCGATTGCGCAGCGCTCGTCGCGAAGCGGGACGAGCTCAGGAGCGTTCTCGAATCGCTCACCGAAGGCTCGACGGCCATCGCGGATGCGAAGCGGGAGCGCGAGAGCGCCAGGCGGGCCCTCGTCCCGACTCTCGAGGAATTGAGCCGCAGGCGCGCAAGAAGCGCGGAGCGGCTCGACAGACAGGTGACCGGGGAGCTTCAGAAGCTCGGGATGAAGGGCGCGCTCTTCACGGCGAAAGTGGAGCGTCAGGAAAATAACGCTTTGCAAAACGAGGATCCTGCAATACATTTATCGCCGAGGGGTTGGGATTGCGTCGAGTTCACGATCCGGACGAACGTCGGCGAGGAGATTCATCCCCTTGCGGAAATCGCCTCGGGAGGGGAGCTCTCGAGAATTACGCTCGTCTTGAAGAAGCTCGAGGTCGAGGAAAAGAGAATCCCGACTCTCATATTCGACGAGATCGATACGGGGCTCGGAGCGGATCTCGGCGGCGTCGTCGCCGAGCGGCTCGCGGAGCTCTCGCGCAGATACCAGATCATATGCATTACCCACCTGCCGCAGGTGGCCGCTCGGGCCGCTCACCATATCCGGATCGAGAAGCAGGTGAAAGGGGAGCGGACGATGGCCTCCGCGCGGATGCTCGAGGGGCGCGAACGCGTCGCCGAGATCGCGCGGATGCTCGGCGGAAAAGGAAAGCTCCGCGAGGAACTGGCGGAGGAGCTTCTCGAAAATGATCAGGAGCGCCCGTAGCTCAGCTGGATAGAGCACCAGCCTCCGGAGCTGGGTGTCGGAGGTTCGAATCCTCTCGGGCGCGCCATATT
>JAFNGP010000263.1:817-3564 GCA_017885175.1 bacterium | reverse complement strand
CCGTGGAGCGCGATTCGCTCGAGTCGACGGTCAGGTTCCTTTCGATCGATCCCGCGACCGGCGAACCCCGGACTCGATTCGTGTTGAGGGAGGCGCCGCTCCGCCTCGCGGGCGATTCCCTCGCGGCGCGCCTCGCGCGTTATACGGGCGCCGCCGTCGAGAGATTCCCATTCTCCATCGATTCTACCTCCTGCACAATGCTTCGGAGCTTCGGGCCGATCGACAGCTCGTACACGGCCGAGAATCTGGTCGCGCGCGTCGGGGGAAACGGCGCCGTATCGGGAGTATTCCTTGTGACGGCCCACTACGACGCGATCGCGTCCCGGGCGTCCGGTTGGGATACGTCATGGCAAACGTCGCCTGCGCCGGGCGCCGACGACAACGCGACGGGGGTCGCGGCTCTCATGGAAGCGGCGCGGGTCCTGTCGGGGCAGGAACTCCCGTTCGACGTAATGTTCGTTCTCTTCTCCGGCGAGGAGCTGGGCCTTCTCGGGAGCAGAGCCTTTGTCGAGGCACTGCCCGATATCGATCCCGGCAGAATCGTCGGAGTGCTCAACTGCGACATGATCGGTTATCCTCTCGCGGGTCATCCGGCGGGAACCGTCGTTTCGAACCCTGCTTCAGGGTGGCTTTGCGACATGATCGCGGAAGCGGCGGGAGAGAGCGATCCGTCGTTCCCGCTCGCCGTCCTGAGCCCGGGTCCTTCGAACTGGGACCACGCCCCTTTCTGGGAGGCGTCGATCGCCGCCGTGACTTTCACCGAACCTCTCAAGGAGAACATGCTTATCGGTTCTCCGAACTATCACACTCTCGCGGATACGGCGGGAACCCTCGATTTCGAGCAGGTGGACCGCATGACGAATCTTGTCGTCTATTTTATCGAGCGTGTCTCGCTGTCGGGCGCCGAAGCGGCGCTGTTCCCCTCCGACGTCGTGCTGCTCAAGAGCGGCCAGCCTATCACGAACCGCGTCTTCTCGGTCGGCGATACGATGACCGTACGCGCGGCGGCGAGGAACAGGGGAAGCGCGGAAGCGCCGGCGGGGAGCAGGATGCGATTTACGATCTCCATCGAAAACGGCTCGTTCATGCGCACCCTGCGCTCCGAAGTCCTTCCGATCCCGGCCGCCCTCGACGCCGGGATCGTCGAGGCGGAAGTGGTTCTCGACAGGGACTTCCTCGGCGCGGGCAAGATCCGCGCATCCATCTCCGTGAGCGGCATGAGCGACGATCCCGATAACAATGCCGTCGAGGTTTGGATGGCGGTCAAGGGGGAAGAGGAGGTCGTTCTCATGCATGCGGTCCAGCCGAATCCGGTAGCGTCAGGGCTTCGATCGGCCTCCTTCTGCATGAATCTCGCCCGGGGCATCGATATCGGTCTCTCCCTGTACAATCTCGAAGGCGAGCTTGTCGGAACGGCGTACGCGGGTTCCCGGTGGGGGCGGCCGCTCGGCGCCGGAATGAATTGCATCGGGATGAACGCTCTCTTTCCTCGAATCGATCGACTCGCATCGGGGGTGTACTTCTACCGTCTCGTGGTGTACGATGGGGAAATCGCGCGTCAGAGCTATCCGGGCCGTTTCGCGGTGCAGGAGTGAGGAGCGTATCCATGCCGTTCGATTTCAGAAAACCGGCGCGCCGCGGAAGATTCGGCACGTCGGAGGGGGATAAACTCCTGCGATCGAGGGAGTACTATTACTCGTTATTCACCACCCTTGCGGTGAAAATCGTGCTATTCCTCTTTCTCTGGATGCTTTTCGGCTCCGCCGTGCGGGTGATGCGGAAGAGCTTCAAGAACGTATCGGATGCCTGGCGAATGGCTCTGCCGGGGGCTATCGCGATCATCGCCATCCTGATAGGATACCATATCTATAAAAATATCAAGGATATACGCCGGTGCAACAGGGAGTTCGACGAAGCGAGGAAGAAGATCCGCGGCGCGTGATCGCCGCAACCCCCGGATTTCCACCTTTCCTTTGGGCGTATCTCATTTAGTGGCATGCCATTTGCGTATTATACGCTCGTCTCGAACGAAATCGGAAAATAATGGTTCGAACCTGCGACGAAAAAGACATCCTTCTCAAGACCTTCGCGGAGATCACCAGCCTCATGAGCTCCGGCAAGGACAATCGTATCATACTGCAAAAGATCATTGAGAGCGCACTGAGCATTCTCCCGTCGAGGAAGGTGTATCTCATTTTTCTCGACAACCATCGGATCGTCAAGTACACGGGCACGATCCGGGACAAAGGCACGCGAATCGCCGTCGAGGACATACCCGCCTCGGCAGGTATCGTGAACTGGCTGCAGCGGGAGTATGAATCGACGAAAAGCCCCGAGGGGGTTCTGTCGCTCGACCTCTCGATGCTCGCCTCGGAATTCCTGCATGAAGAAGATGCCAGCAGCACCGTCGTTTCGGCGCCCCTGATCGCGAAGAATTCGCTCTTCGGGGTCATCATCGCCATCAACGACCCGGAGCGCCGCCGATTCACCGAAGACGACATTCACCTTCTCACGGTCATGGCGAACCAGGCGGCGATCGCCTTCGAGAACTACGTCCTCTACAAGAAGCTGGAGATCGAATCGATCACCGACGGGCTCACGGGGATATACAACTACCGGTTCCTCATCCGATCGCTCAAGCTGGAGATGAAACGGGCGAGCAGGTTCGGATATCCGTGCGCGTTCGTCATGCTCGACGTCGACAATCTCAAGGAGTACAACGATCGCAACGGCCATCTTTCCGGATC
>JAFNGP010000263.1:0-809 GCA_017885175.1 bacterium | reverse complement strand
AAGTACGGCGGGGACGAATTCGCGCTCCTGTTGCCGCATACGGGGCTCGACGGGGCGCTGCGGCTCGGCGAGCGCATGCTGAAGGCGATACGGCGTTTCAAATTCGACGGCGTGACGCCGGGGCTTCTGACGTGCAGCATGGGAGTCGCCGTGTTTCCGGAAGACGCAGGCACCGTCGAAACGCTCATCGAGCGGGCCGACGCGGCGATGTATCTCGCGAAATCGCGCGGGAAGAACGGCATCCTGAGCTACGGAGAGCTCGATCTCGCGAATCCGTCATGACGCGTTGAATTGTGGTAGCACGAACCGCGGAGGATCTATGGCACGCTATCTGGTAACTGGTGGAGCGGGTTTTATCGGATCGAACCTCGCCGATGCGCTCGTCAAACGAGGCGAACAGGTCGTCGTGCTCGATAACCTCGCGACGGGGTATGAAAAGAACATCGCGCATCTGCGGAACGATCTCACCTTCATCAAGGGGGACGTGCGGGACGCGGGGACGGTCCGCGAGGCGCTCGCCGGCGTCGACTACGTTCTCCACGAAGCGGCCCTCGCGTCGGTTCCGCGCAGCATCGAGGATCCGGTGCTGGTGAGCGACGTGAACGTCCGCGGGACGCTCGTGATGCTCGACGAAGCCCGGCGCGCGGGGGTCAAGCGATTCGTGTACGCCGCATCTTCTTCCGCGTACGGCGACACGGAAACGCTTCCGAAGGTGGAGAGCATGGCGCCGAAGCCGCTGTCTCCCTACGCGGCGAGCAAGCTCATGGGAGAGTATTACTGCGCCGTCTACGCGCACGTCTACGGGATGT
>JAFNGP010000262.1 GCA_017885175.1 bacterium | reverse complement strand
CGATCGTCTACCGCGCCGCCGAAGGACTATACCCGACGTTGAGCACCGTGAGCGCGGCAGGCGGAAAACGCGCGATCGTTCTCGACGCGAAAGCGGCCGGCGGCATCTTCGAGATCCCAAGCTTCACGAAGGATTTCAGGAATTTCGCGTTCGGGGCGAGCGCCCCCGGCGTCCCGGGCGATCTCTATTTCTGGACCGCCGGGGCGAAGGAACCGAGAAGGCTCACGAGCGTCAATCCGTGGGTCGCCGATCGCGCCCTCGGCACGCAGAAGGTCGTCCGGTTCCCGGCCCGCGACGGCCTCGAGATCGAAGGCATCCTCGTCTATCCCGTCGGCTACGAGGCGGGCCGGAAGTATCCGCTCGTCGTGATCGTTCACGGCGGGCCTGAATCGAACTATTCGAACGGCTGGGTGACGCGGTACAGCGAACCGGCCCAGGCGCTCGCCGGCAAGGGCTACGCCGTGTTCCTGCCGAACTACCGGTCGAGCACCGGCTACGGACTCGAGTTCGCCGGCGCGGGGTATAACGACGCGGCGGGCAAGGAATTCGACGATATCGCCGACGGAATCGATTACCTCGTGTCCGCCGGCGTCGCCGACAAGGCGCGCGTCGGCCTCACGGGCGGCTCGTACGGCGGCTACGCGGCGGCCTGGTTCGCCTCGCGCTACACGGAGAAGGTCAAAGCGGTCTGCATGTTCGTCGGGATCAGCGACCTCACGAGCAAACGCCTCACGACCGATATCCCGTACGAGGAGCTCTACGTGCATTCGGGAAAGAGAATCGAAGACATGTGGCAGCAGAGCCTCGAGCGAAGCCCCATCTACTGGGCGCACCGGAGCAAGACGGCCGTGCTCATCCTCGGCGGCGCGGCCGATTCGCGCGTGCATCCCGGACAGAGCATCGAGTTCTACCGGCTGCTCAAGATGAACGATCACCCGGCCGTGCGCCTCGTGCAATATCCGGGCGAGGGGCACGGCAACGCGAAACAGCCCGGGCGAGCCGACGTCCTTTACCGCCTGCTCGACTGGTTCGACTGGTACGTGCGCGACGCGAAGCCGCTCGACGGCCTGATGCCGCCGCTCGACATCGCCGACCGCTACGGGCTCGAGCTCGAGGAAACGGAATCGAAGAAGTAGCGCCGAAAGGAAGGTGGAGGATGAAGGAGAACGACAAGGAGCTTTCCCGCAGATCGTTCATCGGGCGGTCTCTCGCCTCTCTCGCGGGAATCGGCCTCGGGCTCGCCGGGGCAAAGGGGCTGCGGGCTCAGGAGCCGGGAGCGCCGGGCGCGCAGCCGGGATCCCCGGCCGCCGCGAAGCCCGCGATCAGGGACTATCGCGATCTCGGACGCACCGGCTGGAAGACCTCCGACCTCGGGTTCGGAAACGCGATGATCCAGGACACGGCGCTCCTCGAATACGCGATGGAGCGCGGCATCAACTACGTCGACACGGCACGGCAGTACTACGAGATGGAAGTCGTCCTCGGGAAGCTCGACCCCGCGAAGCGCGAGAAGCTCTTCATCACGACGAAGCTCGTGCCAGAGCTCTTCACGCCGAAAACGACGGCCGGCGAGATCGCGACGGCGATCGACGAGAGCATGAAGCGCCTCAACGCCGCGCGCATCGATTGCGTCCTCATTCATTCGGTCGGCGAGGATCCGAAGCTGAGCGATCCGGCGAAGATCAAGAACCCGGCGATCGTCGAAGCGTTCGAGAAGGCGAAACGCGACGGAAAGATCAGATTCTGGGGGGCGAGCTCGCACGGACCGCGCATGGTCGAGGATTTCGACTGGCTCGTCGACAACACCCCGATCGACATGATCATGCCCGGCATGAACTTCATGACGAAGGGGCTCGAGCCCGTTCTCGCGAAAGCGAAAGGGAAAGGGGTCGCCGTCGTCGCCATGAAGAGTCTCGCCGCGGCGCGCACAATCGACTCCAAGCCGTTCATGAAAAACGGCGCCACGGTGCGCCAGGCCGTCATCAAATGGATGCTCGCGCAGCCGGGAATCGATTGCGTATCGCTCACGATGCGCAGCGCCGAGATGATCGACGAGTACGTCGCGGCCTCCGGCAGGCCCGAGCTCACTCCCGAGGAAAAGAAAGCGCTCAAGGGCTACGGCATGATCCTCGACCGCGATTACTGCAGGCCCGGCTGCGGCGGATGCGTCGCCGCGTGCCCGAACGGCGTGCCGATCGCGGACATCCTCCGCTACCGGCTCTACTTCGCGAGCTACGGCGAGGAGAAGCACGCCATGTCGCTCTACCGGAAGCTCCCGCGCGAGCGGAGCGCCGAGCGATGCGCGTCCTGCGAGGGGCCGTGCGAGGGGACCTGCCCGCACAACCTCGCGATCCGCTCGAAACTGCTCGCGGCGCACGGCGAGCTCACGGTCTAGAACGAGGAGGAATCGATGAAAGGAATATCGAAAGCGAAATGGCCGGCGGCGGCCGCGCTCGCCGCCCTCGCGTGCCTCGCGTTTCTCCCGGCGTTCGGGAGCGCCGCCGGGCTTCCGGGCGAAACGGCGGACCCCGCGAAGAGCCTGCTCGAAAAGGCGTCGAAGGCGCTCGGCGAGGACAGGCCCTGGACGACGCGCGTCGAGAAAGGGCTTCACATCGAGTGGGACACGGAGGGCTGGGGCACCCTGAAAGCGGACTACACCCGCTCCGTCAAGAAACCCGACAAGCTCAAGATCGACCGCGACAACAGCGCATACGACCATCCCTTCTTCAGGATGTACTACTATAACGGCGACGACGCCTGGTACGTCACAAACCTCAATCCGGGCCGAAACCCGCAGGTGACGGCCAGCATGAAGAACCTTCTCGAGCGAGTCGACGGCATCGCGTTCTACCTCGCCGCGTGCGACACCTTCTTCACCGCGCCCGCGGCTCCGGACGACACCCTGCTGCCGGGCGCGGAGCTCCTCCGCGCGGGCTGCGTGCTCAAGGGGGATACGACGCTCTTCGACGTCGACGCGAAGACGCACCTTCTCAGGCGGCGCGTCGAGAACAAGGGCGCGCGCGTTTCCATCTTCGAAGACTACCGGAAAAACGGCGGCCGCATGGCGCCGTATCACGTCACCGTCTACGACGCCGGCAAGAAGACGAACGAGTTCATATGGGATAAGGTCGCGTTCGACGGCGCTCTCGACGACGCGATATTCGAGGAAAACAGACCGCCGAAGCAATGAGCTCTTTCCCCTCGCGCCGCGCAACCCGGAATCGAGGCCGCCGGTTTCCGGCGGCCTTTCATTTGCCCCTTATCGTCGCCCCGGAACCTGTTTCCAGGCCTCTACCGCAAAAATTGTCATATTTTTTGCAAAGTAGTGAAAATCGAAGCCGTTTTTGTTATAATTCTCATAACCGGTTTCCTTTCGACATGGACGCGAAAGGCTGTATTTGAGAAAGGAGAGATAGCAAATTGAAGCGCAGGCCAGTCCCCAGAAAGAAGAAGAATAGCCGGCCGGAACCGGATCCCAAGAACAAGCAGCATGGAATGCTGGACAAGAAAACGAAGAAGTACGGGGTAGTCAATATCATTCTCGAGGAGGAGATCGAAGAGTTCGCAGAGGGACCGGAAGTCTGAATCATTCCTCCAAATAAGCCATCATCTTTATCGTTTCCATAAGGTCGCGGCGCGACACGATTCCCACCACTGCGCCCTCGCCGTCGATGACGGGCAGGCGGCCGTAGCCCTTTTTCATGATCAGGTGGAGAAGAGTCTCCGCGGGGTATTCCGGATGCAGGGCGTACCGCGTGATCTCCCGATCCACGATATCCGCGATCGTCGCTCTCTCCCATTCCTCCATCTCGACCTGCTTCACGTCCCTGAGAGAAACCATGCCGGCGAGCGCGCCGTTCTCGAGCACCGGGAACGAGCCGTAATGGTACCTGAGGAAATAGTCGTCGACGAGACGCCTGAGACTCAAAGCGGCGTCCACCGTGATGACCGGAGAACGCATGACGTCGGACACCTTCAGGTTCCCGAGCGTCTGTCGCAGCGTGACGAGGAGATAGCCCGATTGAGCGGCCTGCCGCAGAAAATATCCGATGAAGATGAACCAGATCCCGCCGATGAATTGCCCGACGAAGAAATTGAACACTCCATAGACCATCAGGATGATCGCAAAGACGCTTCCGACGCGGCTCGCGATGCGCGTCGCTTTCTGCACGTTTCCGGTCTTCTTCCAGATGACGGCGCGAAGAATCCGCCCCCCGTCGAGCGGGAAGCCCGGCACCATGTTGAACGCGAGGACGATGAGGTTGATGCGGTAGAGGCTCTTGGCGAGAACGAACACGAGCTGATGATCGGCGACGAGCTGCGTGAGACCGAAGAAAAGCGCGGCGAGAACGACCGACATCGCGGGACCGGCCGCCGCCATCTTGAGCTCGAGAACCGGATTGTCGACGTCGCGCTCCATCTGCGCCACGCCCCCGAAGAGGAAGAGCGTGATCTTGCGTATGGGCAGGCCGTTTCGCGACGCGACGNNCCGCGTGGCTGAACTCGTGGAGAAGTATCGAAACGAACAGCAGGATCGACGTCAGGAATCCGAGAATCCACAGCTCCTGCTTGCTCCCGTCCGGGAGAACGTCCGCGTACCAGCCCGTCGCGAACGACCAGGTCATGAGGGCGAGGACGATGAGCCAACTCACGTTGACCTCGACGGGGATCCCCCACAGGCGAAACAGTTGCAGGTTGCTTCGGATCATTCGTGCGGTCGGAGGTTAAAGACTCAGAGCCCGGGCCCGGATTCGTTCATCTCGACGTAACGGACGAAACGGTTCCGCGCGTCGACCTCGACGAAGAGCGGCTGCGCGCCGCCGCTCGACCAGGAGAACGCCATGATATCGATCGTGTCTCCCTGGTTGATGAGGTGGGCGGCGGCCCCGTTCATGCAGATCATCCCGCTCCCCCGCTCCCCCTTGATCACGTACGTTTCGAGCCGCTTGCCGTTCGTATGGTCGACGACGGTGACGTTCTCGTTCGGCGTCAGGTTGCTCTTTTCGATGAGATCCTCGTCGATCGTGATGCTGCCGACGTACCGCAGGTCCGCCTGGACGACCGTCGCGCCCATGATCATCGATTTCAGAAGCAGCCGTTTCATGCGATTTCCTTTCGCGATCGGATCGCCGGACGACGCTCATTATAACAAAGCGCGGTTCGCCCGGAAAGGTAATAATGATCGTCCGCGCTCGGAAAATCCATGTAGATCGTGAAGCTGGAATGCGGTAGAATGCACCCGGCTCTGATCGAGGAGACACTCATATGAACATGCGCATGGGGCCAATAGTAAAAGGATCTCTGACATATATTCCAGGCCTCAAAGATGTGCTTCTCAAGAAAGATACGGGCGGCACAAATTCAGCACGATACTGCTATGACGTGTGGCTGAAGCATCTCACGATGCTCAGAGCGAACGGCATGGAGTCGATTCCCCATACTCTTGCGGAGCTCGGGCCCGGAGACTCCATAGGGATCGGACTTGCCGCCATGTTATCGGGCGTCGACACCTATTACGCGTTGGATGTGAAGAAGTATTCGAATGTCGATTTCAATATCAGGATATTCAACGAGCTGGTTGTCCTGTTCCGGGAACGAGCGGCGCGGCCCACGAAAGGGTGGCCGGATTACGATCAATATTTGGATAAGAACCTCTTCCCGAGTCATATTCTGACTGATGACTTGCTCAACACAACTCTTTCCGGGGAAAGAGTCTCCCGGATACGAAATGCCATCATGAAACCGGAACCTTCGAATGAAGGCATCACTATTAGATATATCGCTCCATGGTCAGATGAAGGCGTCATAGCGAGAGAAACAGTCAATGTTATAGTGTCACACTCCGTGCTTGAGCATGTCGTGGACCTCGCCGGCACCTATCATGCGCTCTACTCATGGCTCACGCCGGGAGGCGTGATGTCGAATCAGATCGACCTTTCAGCTCATGGATTATCGAAAAAGTGGAACGGATTCAGGGCGTATCCCGAATGGATGTGGAAATTGCTGGTAGGAAAGCGGCCGTTTCTCATAAATAGACAGCCATACTCCGCGCACGTGAATCTCATGGAAGAAAACGGCTTCAGAATAATCTGCAATTTGAAGCATTACAGAAGAGAAGGCGGTGTTCGGAGATCGCAGCTCTCTTCGCGTTGGAAAGACATTTCCGACGATGACCTGACGATTTCAGGCACGTTTATCCAAGCTCGAAAATGAAAAACGGCAGGAGGTCGGGTGATTACGGCCGGAGCCGCGATAGCGCGAGTCACGCCACCGCGCTACGTCGTATCGCCGTGCACCTCGGTCAAGAAGCGCACGAACCTGTTATCCCCGTCGACGAGGATATTCTTGAAGAAGCCCGAGGTTTCCTCGGACCACGTGAACGCCATGATGATGATCTCGTCCCCCGTGTGCACGTGATGCGTGACCGCTCCGGAGACGACGATTGCGCCGCTCCCCTTCTTCCCTTTCACGACGAACGTGTCGACCCGCGCGCCGTTCGTATTGTCGACGAGGAGCACGCGCTCGAAGGGCGCGACGTTCGAGAGCGCCAGGAGATCCTCATCGACGATGATGCAGTCGAGTCTGCCTTTCGTCTCCCCCGTCACCTTCGCTTTGTGGATCTTCGATTTTACGACGAGGCGCTCGCCGAGCTTCGACGAGATGAATCTGAATTTCCCCGCGCGGGTGAGCGGAATCTCTCCCACGACCTCGAAGCTCACGCCGAAGGCGGACCCCATGTTCTCTTTGATCTTCCGTTCGAGCTCGTGTTTGCTCTCTTCCTTCCATTCGGGGCCGGGAACGATCCGGAAGATGACGCCGGTGCGCTCGCGCTGTTCGATCTGGAACTGCTTGATCCCCGGCACGACGCGCGAGAGATACGTCCAGAAGAATCCGCCCACCGCCTTGCCCTCCGGCGTCACGACCGCGTCGAAGGTGCGTCCCTCGATGCGATCGAGGAGCGGAAGCCCCCTTCCGCATGAGCACTTTCTGAGCGTCGGCACGGCGAGGTCTCCGGTCCGGTACCGGAGGAACGGCATGTAGAGGTTCAAGAGGTCCGTGACGACGATCTCGCCCACCTCGCCGCTTTGCGCGGGCCGTCCGCTCTCGTGGATCACCTCGACGAATATCATATCGTTGAATACGTGCAGACCCTCGTGCCTGTCGCATTCCTGCGCGATGGTCGCGAACTCGTTGCTCCCGTAACGATCGAAGACCGGGCAGCCGAAAACGTCTCGCATGAGCTCGGCCTGGTGCGGAAACATTTTCTCGCCGCTCGACATCGCGGCGCGCGGCTTGATCCCCGTGACGCGGCGCGCCTTGCAGAACTCGGCGAACTGGGAGACGGCCGATGGATACCCGAGGAGAAGCGCGGGCTTGAAGCGCTTCATCATCCGCGCATACCGCTCCATCGCCTCCTCGGACATGTCGAAGGAGGAAACGTAGCGGATATTGCTGAAATAGTCCTTCACGCCGCTCGTGAAGCGCTCGCGAAAGGGCCGGTCGAGATGGAATCCCCAAATGACGGCCTGCCGATCGCCGATGTCGATTCCCGTCCACCGCATCCCCCTGAGCGTGTTCGCGCGCCGCGGCACACTCGAGGCGGCGTCGGCGAAGAAATAGAGGGGCTCACCCGTGGAGCCTCCGGTATTGGACGCGTCCCCCCTCCGCATGGGGTCCTTCGTCACGATCCGGTCCTTTGCCTCGCGAATGTCGTCCTTCGCGAGGAGCGGTATCCGTCTAAAATCGGAGGGGTTCTGAATGTTCTCGACGCGAAGCCCTTCCCGCTCGAAAAGCTCGCGATAGTACGGCACATGGGTCGTGATCTGCTGAAGATATTGCTCGACGCGCCGCCACTGGAGCTCTTCCATCGCTTCCCGCGAAAGCCACTGGCTCTTCTCGAGCTCTTCGAGAATCGAGATGAGTTTGTCGCCCCGCAAGCCCCGGTAGACGGGGTAAATCACGTTTCTCACAATCGGCGGATACACTCCCGGCAGCATGACGTTCCTTCCTCGCTCACGCGCTACGTTCTGCCCGTAACACAGTACCGTAGCGCGTATAGTAGCTTATAGCCGCGGCATCTCCAAATCGAAAATGGTTTCCCCTCGAACAGGTCGAACAGAGCGATGAAAAACCCGGGGCTCGTATGCTTGATGAACGCGCCGCGCCACATCCACGGGGAGCTGCTCCCGATCCTGTTGATCTCCCGGGGGTTCTCCCCGAAGACGTTCTTCCTCACCGGATCCTCGAAGAGCGAGGTCGTCGCGAGGTATCCCGCCTCCTCGGCCATCGCGCGAACGGCGTCGTCCATGGCACCGCCGGGCCAGCAGAGGAAACGCACCGGGGTCCCGAGCGCCGCCTCGATCGTCCGGCGCGAGTCGACGAGCTCGGACATCACGCGCGAGCGGTATTCATCCTCCGTCTCGAACCGGTCGGCGCGCGGGCCGTAATCCCTCGCGACCGCTTCGAGCCTCTCGCGCCATCCCGGGCGCGAGAAGAACCCGGCGCCCCCGTTCTCCGCCACAAACGCTACGAGCCGGCCCGTAAGCCCCGGATCCTCGAAGTAACGGCGGACGGCGAACGATTTCCCGTACCGGTAGATGGGCTCCCCGTACGGCAGGCGCTTTCCCATCCGCTCGTGCATCGATTTGTACTTCTCGGCGGGAAACGCGTTCCACGCGAGCCATATCGGCGCGGCGTATCCATCGACCCCGTCGGGGCGATGGAAATCGACGATCTCGGGGCCGCTGAAGTACCAGGTGTGCGTCTTCGCGTGGCTCTGAATCTCGACGAGGCCGCTTTCGACCATGCGGCGCATCTCGGCCCAGGAAAGATAGCCTCGCGGGTCGAGATCATCCATACCGGCCCGCTTCGCCCACACGTCCTCGAGCGTCAGCGGACAATCGACGCGCGGATCGACGAAATCCGTGCTCATCCAGATGGCCGCGCGGTGTCCGTATTTCCTGAGAATCGGAAACGCGTGAACGTAGTTGTCGCGATACCCGTCGTCGAAGGTGAGGACGATCGACCGCTCGGGGACGCTCGCCCCCGTCGCCATGTGGGCATGAAGCTGTTCGAGGCTGATCGTCGTCCAGCCCCGCTCCTTGAGGATGCGCATCTGGCCGTCGAACACCTCGACGGGGATCACGAGGTGGTTCCATACCCAACCGGGGTAGTCGTTCCCCACGCCGTGGTACATGATGACCGGTATGGCGCGCGGCGATCTGCTCATGGTGACTTCACTTCTCCCGGCGAACCGTCTTTCCTGAAACAATTCGTGGAGAGACAGTAATTTATCGCCGCATCGATGTAAAGCACTCTATGCGCGGGAAGGCGCTCCTCGAGAGTTCGATCTCGCGATATCCCGTCACCCGATCCGAGCGACAGCGCCCGTCTCCCGGCCGCCCGCGCCGGCCCTCGGAACGTGTTGACACGACTGCGAAACTCGGATACCGTTTGATGCCGTCGCAGCGGATTCCCATGCACCGGCGCCGTGGACTTTCCCGTCCATGGAGTCGAATCCAGAGGTTTCAACGGGTGAAACTGTTCGTACTTGGCTCCACCGGATTCATCGGTAAAACATTCGTTAGAATGTTCTCCGGCGTGCACGAGATCGTCACCGAGCTGGACGGCGGCGACCGCGCGTTCGTGGATCTGACGAGTTACGATACAATGCTCACGTTCCTCGATGCGCAGAGACCTTCCGCCATATTGAATCTCGCCGGGAAATCCTATCATACCGCCGGAAACGACGCGGAAATCTACGAGAGCAACGTCCTCGTCGAGCTCAACCTGCACGAGGCGCTCGACCATTTGAAACTGGATTCGAAGATCGTGTCGGCGAGCTCGAGCGCCGTCTACCGAAGCTCGACCGATCCCGTCGACGAGAAATCCCCGTGCCTGCCGGCGAATACCTACGCGAAGGCGAAATACGTTCAGGAACGGGTCGGCCTCAGCTACCATCCCCGGCAGCGCGTCGCGATCGCGCGGTTGTTCAACGTGATCGGGCCGCATCAGAGCAAGGATTTCTTCCTCCCCGCCGTCGTCGAACGGCTCATGAAATTCAGGAGCGGCGAGACGAAGGACGTGCAGCTGAAAACGCTCAACGCGGTGCGGGATTTCACGTTCATTGACGACGCCTGCGGCGCGCTCCGCGCGCTCGTCGACGGAGGAGCGAGCGGCGAGATCTACAACGTATGTTCCGGCCGAGGCGTCTCGATCTCCGAAGTGATCGAGGCGCTGAAGGATATCCTCGGCATATCGAACGTCCCGCTCGTCGCGCGTGATTCGTTCGTGAAGGAAGGCATCAACTACCAGTCCGGGGCGAACCGCAAGATGCGCGAGATCGGGTGGTCGCCCTCGTTCGACATCAGGAAGTCATTGGAGACGATTCTCAGGGAGGAATATGGAATCTAGAACATNNCGGCGAAACGGGCTCTCGTGACGGGTGCCGGCGGCTTTATCGGAAGCCATCTCGTCGAAACTCTCGTCGCCAATGGATACGCGGTGCGGGCGCTCGTTCATTACAATTCGGCCGGCAGCGTGGGCAATCTGCAGCATGTCGACAAGAGGGTTCTTTCGGCGATCGAGGTCGTTCTCGGGGACGTCCGCGACGAGCATTTCTGCATGAAGCTGACACAGGGGATCGACGTCGTCTTCCATCTCGCCGCCCTCATCGGCATACCCTATTCCTATGTCGCGCCGTCGAGCTACGTCCAGACGAACATCACCGGCACCCTCAACCTGCTGAACGCCTGCTCGCAAAGCGGCGTCGCGCATTTTCTGCATACCTCTACGAGCGAGGTGTACGGCACGGCGCTCTACAAACCGATCGACGAAAAACACCCGCTGCAAGGCCAGTCTCCCTACTCGGCGTCGAAGATAGGCGCGGACAAGATCGTGGAGAGCTATTGCAGATCGTTCGACTTCAAGGCGACGACGATACGGCCCTTCAACACGTTCGGCCCCCGCCAGTCGCTGCGGGCGGTCATGCCGACGATCATCACCCAGGCGCTCGCGTCGAACACGATTCATATCGGCTCCACGCATCCGAAGCGGGATCTCACCTTCGTGCTCGACACGACGAACGCCTATCTGAAGGCGGCCGGCCGCACCGATCTGCGCGGGGAAACGATCAACGTGGGCACCGGCGCGTTCTTCTCCGTCGCGGAGGCGATCGAGACGGTCGGAAGGATCCTCGGCAAGGAGCTCGCGATCGTCGAGGAAAAGAAGCGGATCCGACCCGAAAAGAGCGAGGTGCTGGAGCTTCTC
>JAFNGP010000261.1 GCA_017885175.1 bacterium | reverse complement strand
GTGCGGACGATGATCGCCGGCGTCTCGAAGGAGGACGTCGAGAGCCGGAAGAAGGAGCTCGCCGACGCGCTCTTCCGGATCGTCCCCGCCGGAATCGGTTCGACGGGTTCGCTCAAGCTCTCCTCGAAGGAGATCGACGAGGTGCTTCTTCGCGGCGCGCGTTTCGTTATCGACCGTGGCCTGGAATCGGCGAGCGACCTAGCCTACGTGGAAGAGGGAGGAATGGTGGAGGGCGCCGATCCGTCATGCGTGAGCGCGACGGCGAAAGAGCGCCAGTTCAAGCAGGTCGGCACGCTCGGCTCGGGGAACCATTACCTCGAGGTGCAATACGTCGATACGGTGTACGACGGGAAGGCGGCCGCGGCGTTTGGGCTCGCCGTCGGCACCATCGTCGTGAGCATTCACACGGGAAGCCGGGCTCTCGGCCACCAGATCGGCACCGATTATCAATCGGTTCTGCGCAAGGCGAGCGAAAAGTACAAGATCCCCATCCGCGAATCGGAGCTCGTCGCGGCGCCGATCAAAAGCCCCGAGGGAAAACGCTACATAGCCGCGGTCAAGGCGGGGATCAACTGCGCCTTCGCGAACCGGCAGGCGATCGCCCACCTCGTACGGAAGGCGTTCAAGGAGGTCTTCGGCGCCGAAGGTGAGCGGGTTAGAACGATGTACGAGGTCGGCCACAACAATCTCAAGTTCGAACGGCACATGCTGGACGGAGTCGAGACGGATCTCATCATTCACCGCACAGGCGCCACGCGCGCCTTCGGCCCCATGAGCCCCGGGCTCCCCGAGCGCTATCGCGAGGTCGGCCAGCCCGTCCTCGTGGGCGGGACGATGGGGACCAGCTCCTACGTTCTCATCGGCACGGAGAAGGGCATGGAGGAGACGTTCGGGAGCGCCATACACGGAGCGGGGAGACGCAAATCCAGGAAGCAGGCCCTCAAGGAATATCGAGGCGACCATATCATCGGCGACCTCGCCGCGCGCGGAATTATCGTCCGGGTGCACAGCAAGCCCGGCGTCGCCGAGGAGGCCCCCGGCGCCTACAAGGACGTGGAGAACGTGGTCGCGATCATGGAAGGGGCCGGCGTCAACAGACGCGTCGTCCGTCTCAAGCCGATGGTGTGCGTCAAAGGTTGAGCGTCCGGGCGCCGGGCAATTCAATTCTGCTGTTATCGACCCCGCATCCCTACTTTTTCACAGGCTCCCATTCGGCGACGCTCTCCATCTTCACGCGGCATTTTCCGGTCGTTACCCACGTGCTCTGGGCGTTGTAGTTCCAGTCGAGGTACTCGGAGCCGCCGCCTCCCGCGGTCGTGACGAGAAAACGGTTCGCGATGCCGCCGAAGGCCGCGGCCTGATCGGCGGGCAGGTCGCGATCGCCGGCGTTGGCGTCCACCGGGACCCATCCGTAACCCGGAAAGTAGACCTCGCACCAGCGATGAAAGACGTCGTCGTAGCTCGCGTCGTCGCCGCGAACGACGAGGGCGCCGACGTAGCGAGCGGGAACGCCGGCGGCCCTGCAGAGCGAGATGTAGCTGAACGAATACTCGGAGCAGGAACCGGTGCCGCGCTCGAGCACGGTCGGCGCCGTGTTCCAGCCGCCGACCATCAAATACTCCATATGTCCGATGAGGTACTGGAAAAGTTTTCGCGCTTTCCAGTACAGGTTCGTTTCGGAGCCGACCACGTCGCGCACGATCTTCTGAATATACGGGTTCGCGATGTCGTACTTGATCTCGTCCGCGAGGTAGAGCTTCTTGATGTCCGCGGGTATTTCGGAGCCGACGCTCTCCGGGTACACGAAGTAGCGGATCGCGGAGGTTTCGAGCGAGACCTTCATCGAGACCTCGGTCGAGCGGGGCGGCTTGAGACCCTCGAAGTGAAAAACCGCGATCTCCTGGCCCCAGCGATCCTTCGCGAACCGCGTCGGTTGCGGAGAGTACGCGATCGGGCCGATGAGCTTCTGATTCGGCCGGTCGGCGGGGACGGCGCAGTTGATATCGAGGGAGACGACTTCTCCATCTCCCGAGATCATCGCCTCGTTCGTGAAATCGATGGTCGCCCGCCTCTGATCGTAGGTCTTGTACTGGCGATCGTCCTTGACGACGAGTTCGAAGAGGGCGTCATCCTGGTAATCGACGTTCAGGAGCCGCCCGTCCTTCCAGGCGAGGCCCCAGCAGTATTTCCCCGGAGCGTCGAGGATGATGACGACCTCGCCGGTCGCGGGGTCGATCCCGTAGATCTGATCCTTCAGCCGGTCGGAGCACCAGAGGTAGCCGCCGCCGAAAACGATGCCGCGGGGATCGGTAGCGGGCGCTTTGAAGGATAAGATAGTCGTGCCGTCGCTCGGATCGATCCTGGAGATCGTCTTCTCCGCGTTGTCGCACACCCAGAGGGATTTCCCTTCCCAGGCGATGCCCATGGGGCCCGCGGCCGGCGCGTCGATAGCGATGACGGTCTTTCCCGACGAGACGTCGGTCGCGTAGATCTTCGCGTCGGCGGGATCCGTGCTCCAGAGGAGCTTCCCGTCCCATGCGAGGCCCGATGGGAAATATCCCGGCGAGACGATCGAGTCGAGAACCGCGCCGCTCTCGATATCGATCCGGTAGAACATGTCGGCCTTCCGGTCGGCGACCCACGCGTTCCGGCCGTCCCATGCGACGCCCGTCGGATGGCGGAAGGGAAGCGCCGTCTTCTTCGAAACGTCTCCCGGGGTCGCGACGGCCCCCGACGATACCAGCATCAATACGGCAGCGACAAACAGTCGAAGCCTCATCTTCCTACCGCCTTTCATGAGCGAGACACAATGGACAAACAGTCGCAATTCAAAGCAGCAAGAGTTCAATGCCGAGGTGATTGGACCTTGGAGCATTCTAAATAAGCTATTCCCGGGAATCAAGATCTTAAGGAAAGGTCTGGAGACAGGGTTTCCCCGGAACGGGCGGACGGGGGGCGCGGGGTTGCGCGCGAGGTCGCCCGATTTCAGCGTTTACAAAGGGTTATTCGGCTGATACAATTCCGGAATACATGTTTCGAGCCCGCGCAAGGCGCGAGGGGGCCATGGCAATCCGATCAATCGTTGCGAGGAATTCGCTCGTACTTTTCGCCGCATTTTTGCTCGCCGGTCCGGCGGCTCGCGCAAAGGATTTCGGCGAGGTATGCGCGCGCGGAGGGACCGNNCGGTTTCGCCCTCGCGGTGACCTATCCGCAGGCGGGCAACCTGGGTGGAGGAGGCTTCATGCTTCTTCGCCTCGGTTCGGGAGAGGCTTCTTTTGTCGATTTCCGCGAGACGGCGCCGCTCGGCGCTTCGCGCGATATGTACCTCGATTCGCTCGGGAATGTGATCAAGGGGATGAGCACCCTCGGAGCCATGGCGGCCGGGGTTCCGGGCACGGTTGCGGGGCTGTACAAGGCGCATGAGCTTCATGGCTCCCTGCCGTGGCGGGAGCTTGTGGAGCCGGCGATCTCGCTCGCCCGCGACGGGTTCCCCGTGAGCGAAAGGCTCGCGTCGTCTCTCCGCGAGCTCCAGGAATACAAGGGCCGTTTTCCCGGCCTCCTGCAGTTCATGAAGAGCGACGGCACTCCCCTCGCGCCCGGAGACACGCTCAGACAGCCGATCCTCGCGCGCACGCTCGAGCGCATCGCCCTGGACGGTCCTGATGCCTTCTATCGGGGAGCGATCGCCGAGAGCATTGTCGAAGAGATGCGGCTCGGCGGCGGGATCGTTTCGAAGCGGGATCTTGCCGGATACGAGGCTCGCATTCGCGAGCCATTGAGGGGCAGCTATCGCGGTTACGAGATCGTATCCGCGCCGCCTCCGAGCTCGGGTGGAGCGGTGCTCATCGAGATTCTCAATATCCTTGAGGGCTACGATCTCCGCGGCATGGGATTCATGTCCGATCAAACGATCCACTATATGGTCGAGGCCGAGAGAAGAGCCTACGCGGACCGGGCGCAATTCCTCGGAGACCCCGATTTCACGGACAATCGTCTGCCGCGTTTGATTTCCAAAGAATATGCGGCCGATTTGAGGAAATCGATCACGCCGCGGGCGACCCCCTCATCGGAGCTTTCGGCCGGGCCCGGGACGAGCCGGGAGAAACGCGAGACGACTCATTACGGCGTCGTCGATCGGGAAGGCGCCGCCGTTGCCGTCACGTATACTCTCAACGACAGCTTCGGCTCGAGAGTAGTCGTGCGGGGCGCGGGATTTCTCCTCAATAACGAGATGGACGATTTTGCGATCAAACCCGGGCATCCGAACCTGTACGGGTTGGTCGGCAGCGAGGCGAATGCCATCGAGCCGGGGAAACGGATGCTGAGCTCGATGGCGCCGACGATGGCGCTCAGGGACGGAAAGCTGTTTCTCGTCCTCGGCACGCCGGGCGGCGCGACGATCATCACCACGATAGCGCAGATACTGATCGACATGCTGGATTTCGGCATGAGTCTCGAAGCAGCCGTTTCGGCGCCGCGCTTTCATCACCAGTGGCTGCCCGATCATATCAGTGCCGAGAACGGAGCATTCGGCGCCTATCTGCGCAGAAGCCTCGTCGAGAAGGGGCATCGGATAGAGGATCGAACTGCGCCGATCGGCGACGCGCAGGCGATCGAGGTCAGGGGCTCGGCCGCATGCGGCATGAGCGACCCGAGAGGGGATGGGCAGCCGGGGGGCGTCGAGCCCGCGGAGCCCGGTCCACGATGAAAGGAGCTGGTCGGAGAATCATGAGAACGACGACGATGGTGCTGTTGATCTCGATGCTCGCGTGCGCCCCCGCGGCGGCGCGCGAGGCGCAAACCGAGAATGCCGATCCATACGTGATGCAGGAGGTATTCTGCAGATTCCCGTTCGCCCAGGTGATCCCCCTGGACAGCCTGGGGGGATGGGGCCTCATCTACGCCGACACGTACGGGAAGCTGCATCTCCTCAAATCGACGCCGAAGGGATGGAAGCTCGAGTGGGAGCTGACGAATCTGGGAGTGAAAATAAGAAAATTCTTTGTGCGGGATCTGGACGCCAACGGGGTTCCGGAAATAATCATCGCGACCGTGAACGGGCGCATTCTCGTCTACAGCACGGAGACGTACCAGAATATCTGGGAGAATCTCGAGGACAATTTTTCCTCGATCCAGGCGATAGAGGTCGCCGATATCGACGCGGACCCGCAGCTCGAGCTCGTGTACATCGCCGACGGGCGCCTCTATTTCGTGGACGGCATCAGCAAGAGCAAGCAGTGGGTGAGCCAGCAGAGCTTCGATGCCGCGGAGATCATTGTCGGCAACGTCGACAAGGATCCCCAGCCGGAGATCATCCTCAACAGCGGAATCATCATCGATTCCCGGTTCTTCAACGTCGAGATCGCATGGGACAAACCCTTCGGCGACCGTATCATGCTGTTCGACATGAACAACGACGGGATTCCGGAGATCGTCGGGGAGTTCGCGGATTACTCGTTGAGGATATACGACGTATATGCGAGGCGAGAGGTCTGGTGATCCGGCGCCGCGGTCCGCGCGGGCGCAAAAACTAGGTGATTCGCCCTAAAGAAATGTGTTTGAAAATTGAGTGGGTTGTGATATAATGACCGCTCGAAAATCACTCAACCGTGACCGGATCGTTTAGAAAAAGGAGGGGGTCTTGAACAGAAAGATACTGCTAGGTATTTCTCTGCTCTGTGTCCTGGTCTTCGCCGTTGCGAGCGCTTCCGCAATAACCTTCAGAACCGAGAGGTTCTCTCTGAACGGCACAGGATCGTTTATGGCGCATCCGCCGATATTCCAGGGGCAAATCACCGGCGGCACGATGTTTCCGGGCACGTTCTGGATCGCTTTTGACGACACGGGATGGCCCACGGACGATCCCGGGACTCCGCAGAACGAAAGGCTTGACTACGTCATCGCGCATTACTTCCACTATGATCCGTCGCTCGGTTCGGAGAGCTGGGACGGATATTTTCCGCCGACCGCCTCCGGTGAGCCGATGCCGACGTGGCGTTTCTATACCGCTGCCGGGGATACCGTCGGCGGGAGCTGCACCCAGGTCACGATAACGATCAAGGATCTCAACGCGAACGGCGTCATGGAAGCGAGCGAATACGCGGCGAAGGTTATCTCCGGCAACCTGGTTGCCTATATCAATTACGGCGGAGGCTGTTTCCGCAATTTCTGCGGCACGGGAAGCTTCTCGGGGACCCTGAACGTCGTGAACGCCCTGACCCTGGAAGAGGAATTGTACGTTCCATCGCCGGCTTTGCCTTCCGGAAGGCTTTACATGAAGGACGGCGGCTGTACGGTCGGCGTCGAGCCGAGCAGCTGGGGTACCATCAAATCCATTTACCGCTAGGGGATCCGGTAAAGCCGAAAGGATGTGTATGATAATGAAAGGGAACATGATTTTAACGCTCTTCCTCCTCGCAGGGATCATACTCTCGCCGGTGTGCGCCTCTGCCCAGCTGCCCGAAGCCCTTTCCGTTCAGTTCGAGTTCGACGGCATGGGCAACGCGATGATCAACACGCTTCCCGTATACGCGGGCGCCATCTATGCGGGCGATCCGCTCGTGCTCGGCGCGGATTGGTGGATCAGGATCGATGATTCGACCTGGCCGGCCCCGTCGAATCCGCAGGCCCGCTGGGATTATCTGTTCAACAATTTCGCGACATACGATGCCCCGTCATTCAGCTGGACGATCGTGTTCGACGAGCAGTCCTGCGCGACGAAACCTGTGTGGGAGATCAATCATGCGACGAACGGCAAGATGGGCGGGACGCTCGTCGTCGTCGTGACCTTTACGGACTGGGATCAGGACGCCGTTCTCGATATCGATGAAAGAATGTTCGCCGTGTACTCGGGGAACCTGATAATCATGAAATACGGAACGGGTATCTTCGCCGGTTACTGCGGGGATGGAACCTTCAACGGTTCGATCCAGAATTCCGATCCGGCGAACTGGGCAGATGAGTACGTCGAAGGAAGCTGCTTCCTCAACCTCCAGAATTGCCAGGTCGGCACGCGCGAAACGAGCTGGACGGCCATCAAGGAGCTGTACCGCTAGGAGGCGGCTCTAGCGGGGTTGGAAGCCGATAGCGAGCCGGACCCACATGGGCTTCCGGACTCCCCGCTCCGTGCCGGGGGTGAAGCGGATCCTGCGGGCGGCCTCCACGGCGATCCTGTTGAGTTCCTCAAGGGGGAGTGTTCGAGTGACCTTGACGTCATCGACTTCCCCCTTTTCGTTTATCAGGAGCATGAGTTCGACCCTTCCCGGCGGGAGCTGTTTGATTCCGGCCGGATACTTCGGCCATGGGATGTAGAGCGGCTTCGGTTCGACCATGGCGTTTCGCGATCCCCGTATCCCGCGTCCTCCTCCGCCGCCTTCCTGGATCGGCAGCATCTCGGATTGCGGTTCGCCCAGAGCCTCGATGCGAGCCGCCTCTTCCGCGGATTCCGATTCCACGGCGGCTTCCTTTTTCGAAACCGCGGCCGCAGGCCGCGGCTCCACCGAAAGGGAGAGAACGCGAAACGGATTATCGAGAAATGGATAGCGATCGGCGCCTTCCTCTCCGGCCGGAACCTCCGTCCTGAAGACCTCGAGATACCGGGGTTTGAAGAGAAGAAGGAACGCCGCATGAACAAGGACGGCGGATACGACGATAATCGCCCAATGCCTCCGGGTGCTCCGGATCGAGCGGGGCTTTGCGTATCCTTGCCTCATGGAGCTAGTATAGATTCGCCGCGTTCTATTTGCAAGGATACCCGCGGGGCATGAGATCTCGATTGACTGGCGATAGCGCCGCGGCGGTAGTATATTTACAGGGTACGAACACGCCGATGCGAAAGGAGTATCGCGATATGGATGTGTACGAGGCGATGAGGACGAGGACGAGCGTGCGGGGTTACCGGAGCGATCCGGTGGCGGACGATACGCTGAAGCGGGTTCTCGACGCCGCGCGCATCGCGCCCTCGGGCAAGAACGGCCAGCCCTGGACGTTTATCGTCGTCAGGGATCAGGAGATCCGGGCGAGGCTTGTGGCCGCGTGCAAGGGACAGGGTTTTATCGCGGAAGCGCCCGTGGTGATCGCGGCTTGCGGCAGGGAGGAGCTCGCCTATCAGAAGATGGGCGGGTACTGGAACAGCCTTCCCGTCGATATTGGAATTTCGTTCGAGCACCTCATGCTCGCCGCGTCGGCGGAGGGGCTCGGAACATGCTGGATCGGCGCCTTCATCGAGGAAGACGTCAGGGCGATTCTCGAGGTTCCCGCGGAGGTAAAGATCGTGGCGCTCACTCCGCTCGGATATCCGAAGGGGGATCGCGTGGCGAGACCGAGAAAGCCGCTCGAAGAGATCGTCATGTACGAGCGGTGGAACCGGACCGGACGATAGATGGGCAAAGGGAGGGGAACATGAGGGTAATAGCAGTCGCGAGAAGCGTTCTCGTCATGATCGTCATCGGGACGCTCGTTTCCGCTCAGCAGGCGTCCGCGGAGAGCGTTTTCACGCCGAAGGGATTCGATTCGATGAAGGCGCGCCGGGCCGTCCCGGTCATGCCGGCGAGCGGCCCGGCTCCCGCGTCCGGCGCCAGAGCGCTGAGTTTCCGCTCCTTCGCGGCGGATACCGTCGAGACGTTCGAGGTGGAGATTGACGAGGAGAAGGGGCCCGGAATTGGGAAACAGCTTGCGGTCTTCGCGATTATAACCGCGATCGTCGGATACTCCGTAATCGTGCTCATGCAATCGGACGACGAGCCCGCGGCACCGACGAAGCCGCCGGGGAAGGAAATTCCTACGTCTTCTTTCGTAGCGGGGTTCTCCGCGGCTTTCACTCGCTGACGGTGAAGATCCTGCTTTCGACCGCTGTCGTCCCGGCCGCGAGATCTTCAACTCCGAGAACGAGCACGTACATCCCTTTTTCGAGAGCTCCGATTTCGATCTGGAGGTTATCGGCCGCGGTGCTTGCGCGGGCGCTCTGCTCGATGCTGCTCTCGATGTACGGCTTCTCCTTGCCCTTTTCCCCCTTCATGCTCGACCACATGTACGCGAGAGTCTTCCGGACCCCTTCGCCGGACTGTTCTTCGTCCGGTCCGGGCTTGCGGATCGCGTATCTCATGCGATAGCGCGACTGGCCGTTCTCGTCGACCTGCAGGTTGTAAACCTCGTAGGCGAGGCAAAGCGTTCCTTTCCTGCGGTACAGGGGTATCGGATCGAGGATGCTCGAGCATGACCCCGCTCCGTCCGGAATGGCGAACTTGACGCTGCTCAGCTTGAGCGAGCGGCCGTACATCTCCCGGATCTCGATCGGGGCCCTGCGCGAGCCCTTGCGATGATCCTTGTCGCTCACGATCTCGATAATGCATGTGGATTCGAGCGGGCGGGGGAGCATCTCGATGGAAAAGTTGCAGACGCGGAATCTTCCGCTGCTCTTCTCGAGGACGGGAAGACTGTCGGGCTTGAAGGAAATTCGATCGCGGGAGAAGCGGTTCCACTGCGGATCGAAGAAGGTGACGAAGATGTCCCATGAGACGCCCGGGGTTCTCCTGATCGAATCCGGCATGGCGACCGACATCTCGATCCGTGTGCGTTCATCGCTGCCGCGCAGCTCGGCGATCTCGAAGCTCACCGGAAACGGCCGGTACTCGACCGGAAATGCGTATCGCTGCGGGATGGTGTTCAACATCCTGAGCGAGGCCGTTCCGTAATAGTCGGATATGGGAAAATGGTAATCGCCGTTCAGAAATTCGTCGTTGAAGTAGAGGTTGAAGTAGCTCTTGGACATGGGATACTGCCACACGATCCAGCCCCCGGACGTGCCGCTGCCGAGATCGTAGAGCTTCCGGTCGGGGAGGCCGAAGCGGATCGTCGCCGCGCCTCGGTCGGTCGCGGACCCACGCGCGTCCCGGCGCTCGTCGGAGAAGGCCCTGTCGGCGATAGCCACGCGCGCGTAATGCTCGAGGACGCGCTCGTTCAGCTCGGTCGCGGGCGTCGGATCGTTTTCCACCCAGAATCTGCGGTTCCAGTCCTGCCGCTTGACGTCGGAGGAGCCCAGGTAGAGCTCCCGCTCGTCGAATTGGAGGAGAGGCGAGATGTCGTCGTAGGGGTGGCGTTCCTCGTCCGTCATGAGGAGAAAGGCGCTCGAAAACGCCTTTTCGGCTTTTTCGAACTCCATGCGTCTCGTGTAGAGCATGCCGCAGACGAGGTGCGACGCGGCGCTCTTGGGATGGTACTGAACGGCGCGGGTGCCGTATTTGAGCCCCGTCTGGTACATCTGGCGGAACGAGTAGAGATAGGCGAGGTTCTCGAGCGTCTCCTCGTTTTTCTTGTCGATCCGGTAAGCCTTTTCGAAGCATTCGATCGCCTTCGTGAGATGATCCACGAAGCACATGGTTTTGTAGTATTCGTACTGTTCGAGACGGGCGAGCTGAAACCACGCCTCGAAGCAGCGCGGATCGATCTGTGTCGCCCGCGTGAAGGAAGCCTCGGCCTCTCCGACGAATCGCCGCGCGGCGAGCGTGAGGCCCTGCTCGACATGGAGGATGGGATTCTGGGGATCGAGGGAAATGGCCCTGTCGATCTCCTCGGAGGAGAGGACGCGGGCGCGCGGCGTGCCGGCGAGCCGNNTCCTTGAGGTCGGCGATATCCCGCCACACTTCGCGTTTTTCGCCGGGCGCGACGGATTCCAGAAAATCGCCCTCTTCTACGGTGCGGCTCCCTTCAGGGCGAAATGAGCATCCGCATAGAAACGCGAAAAAGAGGCATGTCGAAACGTGTATCGCCGCTTTGTGCTTCAATCGATCGCTCCCGTCGCGGTATCAGTGCGCAGAATACTCTACATAATGCTACGAAAGACCATGGAAATCAATAAAGTCATGCGATTGGAGGGCGCCCGCTGAGAACTCCGCCGCTGTCGCGGTATGATACTTGCTAGCAGGGGTATGGATCATTCCATTCAATAAACGCATATCGTGAAGGGGGATCGTAAGCGATGCAGGCCGTTCTGGAAGCGCTGCCGCATGAGTTTCAGCAGTTCAGGGAGGTTGTTGAGACCTTCTCGAAGCTCGTTCTCCAATCACGCCTCTTTCCGGCGCGCCACCCCTCCGTCGAGCGCGCCCTCGGCCTGGCGTTTATCCATCTCGACGCCGCGCTCCAGGGAAAAAAATCGGTCAAGCTCATATTCACGAACGGTGTTATGTGCTGGCTCAATTTCGAGCTCGATCTGACCGATATGCAGGATAAAGCGATGCATCTGTTCCGCGAAACGCTCGTCAGGCAATCGATCGGCGAGATAGAATTCATGAACGGCGTCACGAAAGACGAGATCGCGGCGTTCGCGGCCCTTCTCGCGGGGAGCGGGCCGAAGCAGGCCGCGAATTGCGCCTCGCTCGGGGTGCGGATCGAGAGGATCTGCGTGCGGCACGGGTACCGGGCGGAGGAGCCCGCAGCGGAGGAAACCGCCGAGGTCGCGCCGCGCGAGCCCGATAGACGTTCAGCGCCGCGCAGCAGCGGCGCGGCCGGCGACCGCGGTGTGATGGGCAAGGTCGTCCAGGGAGTTCTCGACAAGCTCGAAAAGATACAGTCGAAGGACGGGACCACGGCTCGCGCGAAGATCATCGAGGTCATCGAGCGCGAGGGCGGCGGCACCGCGACGATTCTGCTCCTCAACTCGCTCCAGGAATACGACGATTATACGTTCACCCACTCGGTGAACGTCGCGGTCATATCGGCGGCGATCGCGCGAAATCTCGGGCTCGGCGAGGAGTTCGTCGACAGGGTCGCGCACGCCGCGCTGCTCCACGACATCGGGAAACTCTACGTCCCGCGCGCCATCATTCACAAGGCCGGGCGGCTCACCCCCGGCGAATGGCAGGCGATGAAACGTCATCCCGTCGACGGCGAGCGAATCCTTCGCGAGGAGCGATTCGACCTCGTGTCGCGGCGCGTGGCCTTCGAGCACCATATGCGCCACGATCTGACCGGCTATCCGACGCCCAAGCTGGGATTCGAGGTCCACAAGGCGAGCGAGATCGTGCGCATCGCCGACAGCTACGACGCCTTGACGACGAAACGGCCGTATCGGCGGCAGATCAATCCGTATCAGGCGGTCAAGCTCATGGAAAAAGGAAGCGGCGGCGAATTCCGCAAGGATTATTTCGTCGCGTTCATGCGGGTGCTCGGCAACATCCCGATCGGGAGCATGCTGCGTCTGACCACGGGGGAAACGGCGCTCGTCATAGGCATGAACGCGGGGAGCGGAGATCTGCCGCGCGTGCGCGTTCTGACGGATGCGGCGGGAAAAGAAGTGAGCGGAGAGATCGTCATCGATCTCAACGAGCTCGATCCCGCGACGAACAAGCCCAAACGGCAGATCGCGAGCATCCTCGATCAGGCCGTCCGCGACGTGGATATCGGACAGTATATCACGAGCTAGATTGCCGCCGCCGGCGGACAGAAAATCACCCAGGGCGATCCATCCTCACGTTCGGACGATCACCCCGGGTGAAATCGTTGCGGCGAAGTCGCTGCCGAAATATCAGAGCACTTCCGGCTTGCCTATCTGTTCCATCGCCCCGAAAAAGGTCCAAACGAACTGCGCCTCTCCGGAGGTGGTGTATATCACGAATTCAAGGCTCTTGCCGGCGGTTATGGGCATGCCGGTTCGAGCGAAGCCGATCTCGCCGTCCGAGAGAATGCACCATCCCTTCGGCGCGAAAACATCGACGATCGAGCCGTTCGGATCCTTGATCTCAAAGCCGTATATGCCGTCTTTTGAAGCTGTAACTACCAATTTTATAAGGTAATTGCCGCCGTCGAGCGCCTGTACGCTCTTCTTGACCGTCGCCGGGGCGGCGAGGGTCGGAACGCTAAGGATCAGGATCAGAGCGGATGCAAGAAGCACGCACCCGATACGGTTACCATTTAGCATCTCTTTTCCTCCTATACGATTACACCTGGTATTTGATACAATTTATAAACAAATGATTCAATCACTTGTTTGCTTTGATTTTAATTATACCACAGGCGTTGGAGGATGTCGAGGGGGAGATGACGAAAAATCGGGGCGGCCCGGCCTCAGATGGGTTGAATGAAGAGGGGATCCTTTTTCGTTTCCTTCTCGATCGATTCCGGATGAAGCTCGGCGGCGCCGACGAATGACTTCTTTCGCTCCGAGAGCTCATGCAATTTTGCTGCGACATCCTTCGAGGAACCGCTCCGGGAGAGCGACGCGGCGCAATCGGCGAGCTCCTTGATTTCCTTGATTTCCTTTTCGTGGATGGATGCAAGCGCGGCGCTCCAGGCCGTTTCGAGCTCCGAGAATGCCCCGCCTTCGCGCTTATCGCCGCGCCGGGGGAGCTTTCCGCCGGCCACGGAGAGGAGGTCCCGGTGCAGGAGCGAGAGGGGCTGGAATATGCGCGACGTGGCGATGGTCGCGAGGAGAAAGAACGACAGGATGATGATCGCGGTAATGGCGAACGTATTCACCAGGAGAACGCTCTTGAGCTTCGCCGCGACATCCTCGAGCTCGGGAAACTGCCGGGCCACGGCTGATTGGTTCGAGAGAAGCGCGAAATAGAAGGATATTCCGAAAATGAGAGCGACGGTGAGCATCCCCGCAAGCATGAGGTAGCCGAAGCGGCTCCTGACGCCGCGCGCGAGGGAAGCGGCCGCATCCGCGCCCGACCTGTGATCGTTCATTCCGGTCATTCCATGCTCCTTGCGGTAAAACGGATCAGTGCACGGCTATTGGCCGATCTGGCCGTTCTCGAGCCGGTGCGCCATGCCGATTACCGTTCCGACGGGGGAACATTCAATAACCGTGCCATCGGGTTCTTTCGTTCCTCGCAGAAAAAGAGGAGCGCGGAGCGGAACTTCCCGACATCGATCGCGGTATCCTTGCACGGGCCGAGCGGACGCGTGTTGGGGATGCCGATGATGGGGATTCTCGGGGCGACGTCGTGAATTCCCGAGACGAGATCCCGCTCGCACGCGACGGCGACGATCGCGCGAGGTCTGATGTCGCGGATTATCGAGCGCGCCTGCGTTCCTCCCGGGGCCGTATGCAGGATCACGCCGGGGAATTCCGCGCAGACGCTCTGCACCTCGTTCTTCAGCTCCCGGGATAGGCATCGAGGAACGAGCGCGAGCACGCTCCCGTCCGTGCGCGTCGGAACGACGAGCCGGTTGCTTACCTCGATAAATGAATGGCCGAGCCTGTCTCGGGATATGCCGAAGGATCGGGCGAGGCGGGCGACCGCGGGAAAGAGCATGACGAAGAGGTTGCCTCCCCGGCGGAGACAGATCGCGAGGTAGATCCGCTGCGAGATGACGGCTCCGATGAGGAGCGCGTACCAAACGAGGAAGAAGACGGCGGCGCCGGCGATGACGGCGGTGAGGAGCGTCGCGTAGAAATGCCCGTACTGCTCGAAACGAGGGAGGACGAGATACCAGAAGAGAACGCCGAGAAAAACGAATCCGGCGAGCACTGCGAACGAGAGGACGAGGAAGGTCCGCTTTCCCTCGGTGATGTGCGAGGGTGCGTCGCTTCCTTTCCAGTCGAGCCATTCGTCGCCGAGGACTCTATCTGGAGAAATCGGTTTTCGTTCCCGGTTCATACCGGAGAGAGAATCTACTTGAACCCTGCCGTTTGTTCAATACAATTCAACCGCTGAAGAGTGGGAGGCAAACGGCCGGCGCCGCCGTCGGCGTCGAAGGATCATCGATATGCGAATAAATGCCGCCACGGTGTTCTATGCGCTCGGAGCGGGGATCGTAGCGATCTCGTTCGGCTCCATCATCGCGAGGCTCGCTCAGGCGCCGGCCCCGACGGTCGCCGCGCTCAGAATGATATTTTCGTCCCTGATTCTCCTGCCGTTCGTTCTCGCGTCCGCCCGAACAAGAGCCGAGCTTGCGGGAGTCTCGCGCGCCGATCTGCGGCTTCTCGCTCTTTCGGGGCTATTTCTCGCGCTGCATTTCTATCTCTGGATCTCATCCCTTTCGTTCACGGGGATCACGAGCAGCGTCGTGTTCGTCACGACGAACCCTCTCTGGGTCGCCCTGTACACGATCGTTTTCCGGAAAAAGCGAATTTCGCGGGTCTTCTGGCTGGGCCTCGGAATCTCGATTCTCGGCGGCGCGATCATCGGCGGCAGGGACGCGTTCGCGGGCGGATCGCGCTGGCAGGGGGACGTCCTCGCCCTCGGCGGCGCCGTCGCGATCGCGGGCTATTTTCTCGTGGGCAGCAGGCTTCGCGGGCGATTATCGCTCATCGCGTACGTCTTCCCGGTGTACGCGTGCGCCGCGGTCATTCTCTCGATAGCGGCGACGGCTTCGGGGGCTTCGCTCACGGGGTACGGGTGGGAGAGCTATGGCGCATGCTTCGTCATGGCGCTCCTGTGCCAGATCCTCGGGCATTCGATTTTCAACTGGGCGCTCAAGTATCTCGAAGCGACGGTGGTCACGATCGCGGCCCTCGGCGAGCCGGTCGGGGCGAGCATACTCGCGCTCGTCATCCTGCGCGAAAGAGCGGTCCCGGCCGAGATCGTCGGCGGCGCCGCGATTCTCGCGGGCATCGTTCTCGTGCTGCGTTTCAGCCCGGAAGCTTCGGAGACGAAGGAGCGGAGGGGATCAGGGAGCTAGCCGGTCGACGATGGCCTTCGCCTCGTCGAGGAGGGCCTGATCCCCTTCCCAGGTTCGGACGAAACGCTGAAACGCGGCGCGCGCTTCAGCGTCGTTTCTCATCCTGAGGAACGCGTGGCCGAGGTAGTAGTCCGTTATCGAAGGATATTCCGCGCGCGCGCGAAGGGCTTCGAGCGTGCGCACCGCGCCGTTCAGATCGCCCGTGCCCATGCGCACGGCGGCCCCGTCGAGCAGGGTCTCGGGATCGGAAGCGTCGATCCGGGCGGCTTGCTCGACGGCCTCGCCCGCCTCGCGCCAGCGCTTTTCCTTGATATAGGTTTCGGCGAGCCCTTTCCACGCCATCGCGTTCCCTTTGTTCTTGTAGATGGAGAGCCGGAATTCTTTCTCCGCCTCGCCCGTGTCGCCGAGCGCGAGATTCGAGAGACCGAGATAGCAGAAGACTTCGTCCGTAGCGGCGCCGAGCGCCCGCGCGGACTGGAGCGCATCGAGGGCGTCGGCGTACATACGCCGCGCATAGGCGATTTTGCCCGTGAGGAAGAAGAGCGCGGCGTTCGTGGAGCCGAGATTGCGCGCCGAGAGCACCTGGCCGTAGGCCGCGTTGAAATCGCCGTTCCGGAAATACGCTTCGGACAGCAGCAGGTTCGCCTCGAGGTTGCCCGGATCAAGCTCGACCGCCTGCGTCGCGTAATTCTCGGCCGATCTGTTCTGCCCTTCCGTGAGCGCGATCGACGCGAGGCCGATAAGCGACGGGACGTGGGTCGGTTTGATGCCGAGCGCGAATCCGTACGCATTCTTGGCTTCCGCCAGCCTGTCCTGTCCCTGGAGGCTCTCCCCGAGAAGCTCTTGCGCGGCGGCGTCGAGCGAATTGAGCGCAACCGCCGCGCGAAGGTGCTCCTCGGCCTCCGCGTAGCGCTTCATCGCGATAAGCGCGGCTCCGAGGTTGTAGCGGGTCTCGGGATCGTCGGGCCGGTACCTGACCGCCTCGTTCCACAGCTTGACCGCCTCGGTATAATCGTTTCTCTTGGCGGCGTCGAGGNNTTCCAGAGCCGGATCGCCTCTTCGTAATCGTCTCGCTGAACGGCGTCGAGGCCGAGGTTGTAGTACTTGATCGATTTATCGGGGCCGCAGCCGGAACCGAAAGCCAGGAAAACGAGGAGAATGAGAATGGCCGCGGAGAGCTTCATGATGGATCCTTCTCTCGCGACGATCCGCGTCGACGAGAACGTTCGTAACTTTTGCCCCTTTAATATCGCAGCCCGGCCCGCGCGGGACAATACAAAATAGCGGGGAGGCAGGGAGCCTGAAGAAATATCCCGTTATAATTTAATCAATTGTGGATTAACACGTAAGGTATCGATTGCATGCGGCG
>JAFNGP010000260.1 GCA_017885175.1 bacterium | reverse complement strand
CTTCGTTCGAGCTCGGGAGGCGGTGTGTAATCTCGATCAGGGAGGGCGCCATCCGGAAGGTGAGGGCGCCGGAAGATGCCGCCGCACTCATGACCGTGGAGATGCGCGGGCTCGATCGAGAGCACTTCAAGGCGATCCTTCTCGACACGAAGAACGGCATCCGCAAGGTTGTGACGGTAGCGGTGGGGTCTTTGAACGCGGCGCTCGTTCATCCGCGGGAGCTTTTCAAGGCGGCGGTCGCGGCGAGCGCGGCGGGCATCATACTCGTTCACAACCATCCGACCGGAAATCCGGAGCCGAGCGTAGAGGACACGGAGCTCACGCTCCGTTTCGTGAAATGCGGGGAGCTCATGGGGATCGAACTCGTCGACCATATCGTCATCGGCGGCGATCGATTCGTCAGCATGCGCGAGCGCGGCCTCATCGCGTGAGGAAAGGCGGGGATAACCCGTGCTTGACCGTTTGGCGAACTACTTCTCGAACGATATCGCGATAGATCTCGGCACGGCCAACACGCTCGTGTACATAAAAGGGAGCGGCATCGTTCTCAACGAGCCCTCGGTCGTCGCCGTGGACCAGAAAACGAAAAAGGTGTACGCGGTCGGGGCGGAGGCCAAGGCGATGCTCGGGAAGACGCCCGCTCACATCGTCGCGATACGCCCGCTCAAGGACGGCGTCATCGNNTCTTCATCAGGCCGCGCATCGTGATCGCGGTGCCGTCGGGAATCACCGAGGTCGAGCGCCGCGCCGTGACCGATTCGGCGCAGAATGCGGGCGCCCGCGAGGTGTACCTCATCGCGGAACCGGTCGCCTCCGCGATCGGGGTAGGGCTCCCCGTCGACAAGCCCTCCGGCAACATGGTGATCGACATCGGCGGGGGCACGACCGAGATNNTACAACCTCCTCATCGGCGATCAGACCGCCGAGCATGTCAAGATGGTGATCGGCTCCGCGACGAAGCTCAAGAAAGAGGAGGAGATGGAGATCAAGGGGCGGGATCTCGTCTCGGGCATTCCGAAGACGCTGAAGATATCGAGCGTCGAAGTCCGCGAGGCGCTCGCGGAGCCCGTGAGCCAGATCGTCGCGGCAGTCAAGACCGCGCTCGAGCAAACGCCGCCCGAGCTCGCGGCCGATATCGTTGACCGGGGGATCGTGATGACGGGCGGGAGCTCTCTTCTGCGCGGGCTCGATCAACTCCTCAAGGAGGAAACGAACCTCCCGATCAACGTCGTCGAGGATCCTCTCACGTGCGTCGTTCTCGGGTGCGGCAAGGTTCTTTCGAACCTGCATCAGTACGAACGGATCATAATGAAGAGCTCCCGGTTCTAAGCATGCATGTTCTTTCGTTTCTCTTCGACAAGCATCTCGACAAGATGGTTCTCGCGATCGCCGTCGCGCTCGCGATCGTGCTCCTTTCTCTCGGCGAGCGGAGCCGCGTCGAGAAGGCGCGCGCGATAACCTCCGTTCTGCTCTATCCGGTGGAGCGGGTGACGGGTCGCTTCGCCTCGGTGGAAGCGCTGGAGGAGGAAAACGGCGAGCTCCGCGCGATGGTCGCGACGCTGTACCAGGAGCGCGAGCGGCTTTTGGAGTTCGGCAGGGAGCGGAACCGTCTCCGCGCGCTGCTCGATCTCAAAGCGGATTCGTTTTACCGTTTCCTGCCGTGCGAGATAGTCGCCCGTTCGTCGAGCTCCTTTTTCCGTTCGATCGTGGTGGACCGGGGTGCGGCGGATTCGGTGCGCGTCGGCATGGCGGTCGTCGGTTTCCGCGGGCTCGTCGGCCGCGTCTCGCAGGTGTTTCCGGCGTCGTCGCAGGTCGTTCTCATCAACAACAAATCGATCTCGGTAAGCTGCGTGAATCGCCGGAGCCGCATCGTCGGGATGCTGGAATGGGACCGGGGCAGTTACTTCCGGCTCGAATACGTGGGGAAGGAAGAGGACGTCGTCGTCGGGGATACGCTGTCCACGAGCGGGCTCGGCATGCTCTTTCCGAAGGGTTTTCCCGTGGGCACCGTGTTTCAGGTGACGGAGGACAAGGGCGGAATATCGAAGCGGGTCCGCGTCGCGAGCTTGGCGAATCTGAACGCCCTCGAGGAGCTTTTTATCGTGACCGGCGCCCGGGAGTGGAACGATACGGGGTTGCTCGACGAGCTCGAAAAGCTCGAGCTGAAGCGCGTCCGCGCGAGGTGAGCGATGAATATCGTACGGATAATTTTCGTGGCGCTCGTCGTTTTCGTCATTCAGATGACCGCCGTCAGCCGCATCGGAGTGGCGGGATGCACTCCCGATCTCATGGTGATTCTCCTTGTCTCCCTCGTGCTCGACCGGGGCCCCGTTCTCGCCGTCGTCATAGGATTTCTTCTCGGTTTTCTCCAGGATCTCGGGAACGCTTCGTTCCTCGGCATGAACGCTCTCGCGAAATCGATCCTCGCCTACGGCGTCTCGCGCGTCGGCGGGGGCCTCCTTCCCGAGAACCCGCTCTACAAGGGCTTCATCATATTCGCCGCCTGTCTCGTCAACGACATCGTCGTGCTTCCTATCGCCACGTCGTTTTCCCTCGGCGACATGTTCGTGTCGTTCTTCCGGTTTTCGCTTCTCTCGGCGCTCTATTCGGCGCTCCTCGGCGTGATCATCTACACGCTGCTCGAGCTCCTGACGCGGAGGGTGGTGCGGCCCGGTGGCGGATATTGACCTTCACGACGAACGAATACTCGATCCGCGGCGGCGCATGCTTTCGATGATTCTCGTCGGGGCCATGGCGCTCCTCATGCTCCGGCTTTTCGTCCTGCAGGTCGTCCGCCACGAGTACTACACGAAGCTCTCTTTTTCGAACCAGCTGCAGCGGGAGCGGATCATCGCGCCGCGCGGGATCATCCGGGCGCGCGACGGTTCGAAGCTCGTCGTCAATATGCCCGTCTACCAGATAAGCGTTCTTCCGAACCGCGCGGCGAAGAGGCGCGAGCTCCTTTCGCTCGCTTCCCGGTGGCTCAAGCTCGATCCGGCAAAAGTGCAGGGGGACCTCGACGCGTGGATGAAGCGCTACCCGGACGGCAGGGAAATGGTCGTCGTGCAGGCCGCCGACAAGGAGCAGATTTCCGTGCTGCGGGAAAACCGGGATCTCCTCTCCTTCTTCAGACTCGCGATGGAGCAGCGGCGATTCTATCCCGAGGGACGGCTCGCCGCGCACGTGTTCGGGTACGTGGGAGAGGTGACCGATGAAGAGCTCGCGAAATCCAAGGAGATCGAACAGGGAGACATACTCGGCCGCACCGGACTCGAGCGCGAGTACGATAAATACCTGCGCGGAACGGACGGCATCCGCATCATCGGCATCAGCGTCGAGGGGACCCAGGTCGGAGAGGTGAGCACCCTTATGAACGAGGACGAGATCGAGCGCCTGGGCGGCGCGCGATCGCCGGTTCCGGGCGCCGAAATCCGTCTCACCATCGATCTCAACGTCCAGCGCGCGGCGGAGGCCGCCTTCCAGTGGGAACGCGGGGCCCTCGTCGCCATGGACCCGCGGAACGGAGATATCCTCGCCGCGGTGAGCAGGCCGACGTACGATCCGAATATGTTCATCGAAGGGGTGAGCGACGAGCAGTGGAAACAGCTCTTCGAGGATCCGGCGCGAGCGATGTTCAACAGGATAGTCCAGGCCGCGTATCCGCCCGGCTCGGTTTTCAAGCTCGTGACCGCCTACGAGGCGCTCGCGGACGGGATCATAAGCGAAAACGCGTTCCAGCGCCCCTGCTTCGGCGGCCTCCAGTTCGGGAACCGCTACTTCAAATGCTGGCTGCCGAAGGGGCACGGCTCTCTCCAGCTGGGCATGGCGATCGTCCAGTCGTGCGACGTCTATTTCTACCAGCTCGGCGATAAGCTCTCGGTCGACGATTTCTATCGCGGGGGGCGCCTTTTCGGTCTCGGCAAGAAATCGGGCGTCGATCTGCCGGGCGAGGTCGCCGGCGTGATTCCCGACGAGGCGTATCTCGACCGCCGGTTCGGGAAACGGGGATGGTCGAGGGGGCTGCTCCTTAACTTTTCGATCGGGCAGGGAGAGATTCTCACGACTCCGCTGCAGCTCTGCGCGCTCGCGGCGCGATTCGCGAACGGCGGGAAGAATATCCGGCCGCACGTCGTGCGGGAGATCATCGATTCCGGCGGAAAGGTCGTCTACACGGCGAGTGAAAACGCGACGCCGATCCCCGGGGTCGACCGGCGCGCCATCGGGATCGTACGGGACGCGTTGCAGGGGGTCGTGGAGAACGAGCGGGGAACGGGCAGGGCCGCCGCGCTTCCGGGGATCGCGGTCGCCGGCAAGACCGGCACCGCGCAGAATCCGCACGGCAACGATCACGCCCTGTTCGTCGCGTACGCCCCGGCGGAGGATCCGGTCATCTGCATCGCGATCGTGATGGAGAACGCGGGACACGGCGGCTCCATGGCCGCCCCCATCGCGCGGCAGGTGCTGTCCGCATTCTTCAATCCGCTCGGGAACCCCGGCCCCGTGGCCTCGCGGGCGTCCGGAGCGCAGGAATAGCGCCATGGGAGAAAGGTATTTCCATGATTTTGATTGGCTGATCCTGCTGCCCGCGATCCTGCTCATCGCGCTCGGGCTCCTCACGCTCTATTCGATCGATCACGTTCCCGCCGAATTCAGGGACGACTTTCAGCCGGCGAAGACGGGCGCCTTCGAGCGTCAGCTTCTCTGGGTGCTCGCCGGGCTCGTCGTGATGACGGTCGCGTGCCTCGTCCCGTTCAAGTACTACGAAGGGATGGCGGTCGTCTTTTATAGCGTCGGCCTCGTCCTCCTCGTCGCCGTGCTTTTCGCTCCCGCGGTGAAGGGAGCCAGGCGCTGGATCGATATCGGCAGTTTCAGCCTGCAGCCGAGCGAGTTCATGAAGATCGCGGTCATATTCATGCTCGCGCGCTTNNGATCTCGGCACGTCGCTCGTGTTCCTCGCGCTCCTCTTCCCGGTCATGTACTGGCGCGGCATCGACGAAAGCCTCCTCATCCTTTTCATGACGCCGCTCCTGAGCGCGCTCCTCACGGTTTTCAGCGCGACGGCGGCGGAACGCGGCAACTATCCGTTTCTTCTGCTCCTGTTCCTCATCGTGATCCTCATCGCCGCGTACCGGCGCAGGCGCGATCTGTTCCGGAGCATTTCCCTCGTCGGATTGAACGTCGGGGTGATGCTCCTCGTGCCGGCGGTGTGGAACAGGCTCGAACCGTATCAGCAGAAACGCATCCTCACCTTTCTCAGGCCCGAATCCGATATCCTCGGCTCGGGGTGGCAGGTCTACCAGTCGAAGCTCGCGATCGGTTCGGGAGGGTTCATGGGGAAGAAGTTCCTTCACGGCACCCACAAGCTTCTCGCCTTTCTTCCGGAGCGCCACAGCGATTTCATCTACTCGGTCATATCGGAGGAGTTCGGGTTTCTCGGCGCCCTCGTGCTTCTCGTTCTGTATTCCATCATCATAATCCGCGGGCTCTATCTCGCCACGAAG
>JAFNGP010000259.1:6381-7315 GCA_017885175.1 bacterium | reverse complement strand
ACCTATCATTCGACACGAACGACGACCAGCTGAACCAGATCTTCACGCCGTACGGCGCCGTCGCCTCCGCGCGCGTCATCAAGGACAAGTACACGGACCGCTCGAGGGGCTTCGGCTTCGTCGAGATGGACAACGTGGCTGAGGCCGACAAGGCGANNCGCCGAGCTCAACGGCAAGAACGTCGAAGGCCGCACCCTCAAGATCAGCGAGGCCACGCCCCGCGAGGACAAGCCGAGAGGCGAGGGCGGTTACAACGGCGGCGGAAGCCGGGACCGTTACTAATCGCAGCGTCGACTGAGGCTGGATGATAGAAAAAGGGCGCCGGGGAAGAAATTCTCCGGCGCCCTTTTGTTTTGCATGCCCGCACGCGCAGTCTCCGCCTCAAACCCTCCGCAAGAACTCGCACACGAGCTTTGTGAGCTTGGCCTCGCCCTTCTTCGCCGTCGCGACGATCTGCGCGATGTCGATCGGCTCGAGGCAATCGGGCGTCGCCTTGTCCGTGACGACCGATATCCCGAGCACCTTGACGCCGCTGTGCACCGCGACGATCGTCTCGGGCACCATCGACATGCCGACGATGTCGGCGCCGATGCGGCGAAGGAAGCGGTACTCCGCGGCGGTCTCGAGGTTGGGCCCGGCCACCGCGACGAAAATACCCCGTCTGAGGGCCACCTTCACGTCGAGGGCGACCTCCTCGAGGAGCGCGATATACGCGCGGCAGTACGGCTCGCTCATGTCGGGGAAGCGCGGCCCGAGGCGCTCGTCGTTCGGGCCGATGAGCGGGTTGTCCCCCATGAGGTTGATGTGGTCGGTCACCGCGACGATGTCGCCGGGCTCGAGCTGGGGGTTCATCCCGCCGACCGCCGACGTGAGAATGAGTGAGCGCGCGCCGATCGCCTTCATCACGCGGATGGGAAAGGTGACCTGCTCGAGG
>JAFNGP010000259.1:0-6309 GCA_017885175.1 bacterium | reverse complement strand
CCCCCGAGACCGCTTCCGAGGATTATTCCAAAAGAGGGCTTCACGCCGGCGACGCCCTTGACGTACCTGGCGCTTTCTTTGATTCGATCGAATAGACCAGCCACGGCCGACCCCTTTCCCGAGTGTTCAGAATGCGCGTTACGCGCCAGATTAGCCTATTGCCGCGACGTGGGGCAATAGCAAAGAGAATGGACAGATTTTTCGCCTCCTGCTAGAATGGGAGCCTCATGAAGGACAAATTCATATCCCATTACCGAATCCTCGACGAGCTCGGCGCGGGCGGCATGGGCGTCGTCTATCGGGCCGAGGACACGAAGCTCGGACGCACGGTCGCGCTCAAGTTCATCGCGCCGCGGGGAATCGAGAGCGCCGAGGAAAAGGCGCGCTTCCTCCACGAGGCGCAGGCCGCGGCCTCGCTCGGCCACCCCAACATCTGCGTCGTTCACGAGATAGACGAGGCGGACGGGCGCCTTTTCATGGCGATGGAGTACGTCGAAGGCGAGAGCTTGAAGGATCGCATCGGCCGGGGACCTCTCAAGATCGACGGGACGCTCGATCTCGCAATCCAGATCGCGCAAGGCCTCGACGCGGCCCACCGCAAGAACGTCGTCCACCGCGACGTGAAGCCCGCGAATATCATGATCGAATCGGGCGGCCTCGTGAAGATCATGGATTTCGGCCTCGCGAAGATGTCGGGGCGAAGCAGGCTCACAAAGACGGGGACGACGCTCGGGACCTTAGCCTACATGTCCCCCGAGCAGGCGCGGGGCGAAGAGGCGGATCGCCGCAGCGACATCTGGTCCCTCGGCGCNNGGGGACTACGAGCAGGCGGTGCTCTATTCGATCATGAACGAGGCGCCGGAGCCGCTGACGGCGCTGCGGTCGAACGTTCCGATGGAGCTCGACCGCATCGTCGCGAAGGCGCTCGCGAAGGATCCCTCCGAACGCTATCAGCACGCCGACGAGCTCATCGCCGACCTGCGCGCCTTGAAGAAGAGCCTCGAGACAGGAGCGGCATCGAGGGCCGGAATAGCGGGCGCGACGCCGATTCCGGCGCCCGCGCCCGGCGCACGAACCTCGAAGAAACGCCTCGCGAAGATTCTCGTTCCCGCATGCGTCGCCGCCGCGGCGGTAGTCGCGTTCATTCTTCTCAAGCCCGTGCTCTTCGGCGGCGCCATCGCCACGGGGCGCCACCCCGTCGCCGTTATCACCTTCGAGAACCAGACGGGCGACCCGCAGTACGACAACCTCAAGAAGGTGATTCCGAATCTCCTCATCACGAGCCTCGAGCAGTCGAAGTACCTCCAGGTCGTCACCTGGGAGCGGCTGCGCGACCTCGCGAAGCAGGCGGGAAAGCAGGGCGTCGAGGATATCGACGCGGACCTCGGCTTCGAGCTCTGCCGCCGCGAGAAGATCGACGCCATCGTCATCGGAAGCTTCACCAAGCTCGGCGACAGATTCGTGACCGACATCAAGGTGCTCGACGTCGGCTCGAAGGGAAGCCTAGCCGTCGCGAAGGCCGACGGCCGGGGTCTCGAGAGCATTCCGGAACAGGTGGATAGATTGAGCCGGCAGATCTCCCGCGGCATCGGTCTCTCGGAGCGGAAGATCGAGGAGACGCAGCGCCCCGTCATCGACGTGACCACNNATCGAGATCGATTCGACGTTCGCCATCGCCTACCTCTTCCTCGGCAAGAGTCATTCTGGCGCCTTCAACAACGCCGAGGCCTTGAGATCGTACACGAAGGCGTTGCGTCACGCCGCGAAGGCGACGGAGCGCGAGCGCCTCTATATCAGTGCGCAGTATGCCGTATCGGTCGAAGGCAATCGCGCCGAGGGGATACGCATATACCGGGAGCTCCTCGAGAAATATCCACGCGAGAAATACGCGTGGTCCTTCGTCGGCATTCTCTATGACTTGAATGGAACGTGCCGTGAAGCCATCGCATGCCAGGAGCGCGCTCTCGAGCTCGATCCGACATTCGGAGGAGCTCTCAACCCGATGGCCTATGCCTACTTGCACATGGAGAATTACGAAAGAGCGATCGAGATCTTTCAGCGATACATCGCTCTGTATCCCGGCGACGCGAATCCGTACGATTCCATGGCGGAGGCCTATTTCGCGATGGGCAAGCTCGACGAAGCCGCCCGCACGTACGAAAAGGCGTTCGCGCTGAAGCCGATGCTGGGCACGGCCGTCATGCTCGCCTACCTGTGCGGCATGCGCGGGGATTACCGCGAGGCGGTTTCGTGGATCGAACGGGAGATGCAAGTGGTGACGCTGCCGGGGCAGCTCGCGGCCGACTATGTCTGGCGAGCCGCTTATCGGGCGTGTGGCGGGGAATTCGACCAAGCCCTGCTGGACGCCCGTCGCGGGTTCGCGATTGCCGATTCGACAGGCAATACCGGCATGATGGCGGTCGGAAGGCAGGTCGAAGGGTTCATGCTCTTCGAGGAGGGACGTCTCGATGACGCGCGCGAGCTCTTTCTTGCACGATTCGAAATCCCCGGACTCGCGCTCGAAGGGTTTCCGTTTGCGGCCACGTACCGCGAGTGTTATCTAGGACTCCTCGATGTAGCGGCGGGCAATCCGCGGTCGGCGCGCGAAGCGGCGAAACGAATCGAAGCTCTCCTGCCCGCCATACGCTCCGATTCTGATGCCGACGGCCTGCGCGCGGCCAATTGGCTTGCCCTCCTCGATGCGGAGATTCTTCTCGCGGAGGGACGGCCGAACGACGCCATTCGACGCATCGCGGGCGATTTCAAGCTGCGGTTGCCGTCCGCCGGCCCGGAGCTGTTCTATATGACCGCGCCTTTCACACAGGATGTTCTCGCGAGGGCATACGCGGCGAAGGGCGACCTCGATCGAGCGATCGGCGAGTACAAGAGGCTCCTCGCGTTCGATCCCGTGAGCAAAGACAGGCGGCTGAAAAACCCCCGCTACGAGTACCGCCTCGCGAAACTCCTCGAGAAGCAGGGCTCGTCCACCGAGGCGCTCGAGCACTACACGAAGTTCCTCGACTATTGGAAGGACGCCGACCCCGGTCTCCCCGAGCTCAGCGACGCGAAGGCGCGCGCCGCGGCGCTCGGGAACTCGCCCGGCACGCCGTAGACTTTTCTCGAAATCGAGAGTATAATCAGAGCTAAGGGAATCTCTCTCAGGGGGAAGTGATACTCATATGTGCAAAGAAGCGAGGATCATCGGATCGGCTTTGTTCGTTCTCTTCGCCGTGAGCGCCGGGCTCTCGCGTCCCGCGCCCGCCGCGGAGTACGTCTACCCCGGCGATCGCCAATGGATTTACTGCGCGGAGAAAGCGGAGGATTGCTTTCTCTACTGCACGAGCCACGGCGCCTGCCCCAAACCCGACACCATGTACATCTTCATTCGGGCCGCCGATTCCGTAGGCGTAACTCGCGCGCATTTTCGCCTCGCGTGGGATTATCCGGGGTGCGACTCCATTCTCTCGGTGACGCCGTGCCCGGGCGTCGCGGTCGAGAGCGGCGATATCCTGCAGGGGATGACGATCTCCTTCCCCTTGATAAGGAGCGGACATTTCAAAGCGGTGACGGTCGTTTTTCGCAACACTTCCGAGCAGCCTCCGACGGCGTATTCCGAATACGGTTTCTGGATCCGGGACGCGCGGCTCGAGCGCCCGAACGCGCAGACCCTCGCGCTTCTCGATTATTGCACGGGTCCGTTCTATCCCGATTGCTATTGGAGGTCGCTGCTCTGGTTTCATCCCGATACCGTCGACGCGTACATCGGCAGCCAGACGGACGTGAAGATTCAATGGGAGCAGCACGGCCCCGGCTACCCGGGACCGACCGTGCAGGTAACCGACGAGAAGAGCTGGCTGAGCGAGACCACGCTCTTCCTTGAGGACACGGGATGCCTGACCTGCCCGTGGCACATTCGGACGGAACACATCTACGTCGGGGTGCCCGAGGGCACGCCCGTCGGGACGCTCAGCACCCTCACGATCGCGGGGACCAACGACGGCTTCGTCCTGCGCGCCGTGTCGCCCATCGCCGTGGAGAAGACGTCGTGGGGCGCGGTCAAGAGCCTCTTCAAATAGAGGCTGCCGCGAAATCGAAAGCGCTCGATTCTAGGTTTCGGGGATCTCTCTGAGGGCCTCGGCGATCGAGGCGGGCGCGGAGATCGATTTCGTTCTGGATTTCTCGCCCGACTCGACGACGATATCGCGCTTGGCGAGGCCGAAGCGCTTCGCGAGAAATTTCACGAGCTCCTTGTTCGCTCCGCCCTCATGCGGCGGAGCGGCCACCTTAATACGAAGCTCCCCGGCCGTATTCCAGCCGAGGAGCTCGTTTCGAGGGGCTGCGGGTTGAACCCTGACGCGGAACCGGATCCGCCCTTTGTCGCTATCCTTGATTTCCATCATCCTTCGCGAGATTGGTCAGGTTCTTCCTGAGATCTTCCATCGACCACGTCGATTCCGAATTCATCTCGGCATTCGCCGGCTGGGGCGCGGGCGCCTGCTGATGCGCGGGGCCCTGGGCCTGCGCGGGCGCCTGGGGCGGCATCGGCGCCGTCTCCCTGCGCGGCGGCGCGCTTTCCGACGCGCCGGTGACTTCCTTCAGGCTCGAGAGAGCGCTCTCGAAATCCGCGTCGTCCATGCGGGGCGGCGCCGCGGGGCGCTGCGACGGTTGCTGGGGCTGCTGCTGCGCGGGCTGCTGGGCCGGCTGCTGAGATTGCGTGGCGTTTTGGCCCGGAATCTCGTAGCTCTTCCAGTCGGTCGGCTGCTTGCGAACCTCGTACTGCCTCCAGTCGTCCTGGGCTCTCGGAGCCGCGCTCTGCGCCTGCTGGGGCGGGGCCGGCTGCGCCTGCTGGGACGGCGCGGCGTGAGCCTGCGGGGCGGGCTCGGTCAGGACATCCGAGATCGTCGCGCCGAGCGGCTCGATGTTCAGCTGCTGGGNNTCGGCATCTGCGGCCGCGGCTCGTCCTCGCGCTTGCGCTGCTCGTCTCCCCACGTGACCTTGTCCTTCGGCTCATGGCCGAACTCTTCGGTGATCTTGTCGCGGCTCATGCGCGGAGGCGCGAGCGGCTTCCGCACGTCCTCCTCCACCTGCTGGCCGATCTTCTCGATCGCCTGGTCGACGCCCGCGAAATCCTCCTGGAAGCCGTCGAGCATCTTCTTGTGACTGTCGAGGAGCGACTTGAGACGCCCGATATAGCCGTCCTTGTTCTTCTTGAGCTCGAGTATCTCGCGGCGGAGCTGGCTCGTATGGGCACGAATCGTTTCGGCGGCCTTCTCGGCCTCCATCTCGGCCTCCCGGATCATGAGGCTCGCCTCGCGGCGCGCGTTCTCCTTCGCCTCATGCGTGAGCTTTTCCGCGGTGAGAAGCGTGTTGCGCAGGTTCGTCTCGATCGCCTTGAACTCGTTGAGGCGCTCCTCGAGAGAAACGAGACGCTCGCGCAGATTCCTGTTGTCGGAGAGAACGGCCTCGTATTCGTCGGCGATCGTGTTGAGAAACGCGTACACCTCTTCGGAATCGAGACCGCGCATGACCTTCTTGAATTCCTGTTTCCTGACATCGAGCGGCGTAATTCTCATCGTGCTGCCTCCTGAGCCCGGCTAGAGCCGGTATCGTTTAATGCCGATCACCGCGGCTTGCAGAACGGCGGCGAGTATCAGCGACGCGACGTCGAATCTCCACGCGGGCAGGATCCTTCTCAGGGGAGCGAGGAGCGGCCCATAGATCTTGTCGAGTGCATGGAGCAGCCGGCTTCGTTGCTCAACCGCCTTCAAGTATACATAAACGAGCGTAATGAATGTCGCCGTGTTGAGTGAAGCAATAATAAGACCAATTCCGTCATCGACAACGTAGCCCATAATTCACGCCTTTTCAATACATTATCTTCGCATCCGGCGCCCGCGCACGTGCGGACCGCCCCGGCGCGGGGGCGGACTGCCCCGGCACGGTGCCTGTTTATTTATCAGCCCGCCGGCCGCTCATTTCCGCCGCCCGGCCGCTCGCCGAAGAGAATTCGCCCGAGACGGATCATCGTCGAGCCTTCGGCGATCGCGATCTCGAAGTCGTCGGTCATGCCCATCGAGAGGTGCTCCATCGAAACGTTCTCGATGCGGGGGACCTCGATTCCCTCCTTGATGCGCCGGAGCCTGGCGAACGCGGCGCCGACGGCGCCCGCGTCGCCCACGAGGGGCCCCACGGTCATGAGTCCGCGAATACGCAGGTTCGGAAGTCCCGCGATGAGCCCGCACATGGTCACCACCCCGTTCGGCGGGAGTCCGAACTTCGACTCTTCGCCGCTCGTGTTCACCTCGAGGA
>JAFNGP010000258.1 GCA_017885175.1 bacterium | reverse complement strand
TCTCCCTGTTTTCCGAGTACATCTCTTCCTTTTCCCTCAGTCCATCCTCACTCATAATAAACCGCCTTCGATACCCGCACGGTTTCTATCCGTATCCGCCTTAGACCACTCACAAGGTACATACACCTTGCGCACCAAAAAGTTTCGTTTTTTCGGTGGGGTTCTAAGTGCAGGTATCGTTGGCGAAACGATTTACTCTCCTGGCACAACTGCCCTGTCACCCATGCAACTAAGAGTGTACCCGGATACCGGAATTATGTCAAAGAATTATTCTCGAAAAATCGCATATTCGCTTTGCCCTTCATTTCAGGATCGACCCGCGGGAAGCATACATGCCGTATCGGGCATTATTTCAATACCTTATAACGATTCCCGCCCCGGGATCGCTTCATAAATTCTGCCGCCCTTCGTCCGCGCGGGGGCGCGCGAGGGTTTTTCGCTTGCCATCCCCATTTGATTCTGCAATAGAATCCAGTACCGTATCCTGAAGCCTTTCGCTCCGGCCGGAGTAGAATCTATATGAGAGAATCCGTTTTCTTCGTTTCGGACACCCATTTCAAATACGACGGCTTGGGAATAGACGAACGCATGAAGCGCGACCGCTTCATCTCCTTCCTCGCGGGTATCGAAGGAGCGTCGAAGCTCTACCTCCTTGGAGACATTTTCGATTTCTGGTTCGAATACCGGAGCGTCGTGCCGCGATACTACCGGGACGTTCTCGACGCGCTCTCGTCCCTCAGAAAAAGCGGCACCGGGATATTCATCGCGGGGGGCAATCACGATTTCTGGCTCGGATCCTATGTCTCCGAGACGCTCGGATTCACGATACTTCCTCCTCTCGCGACGCATACGATCCAGGGGATCAAGGTGACGATGACGCACGGCGACGATCTTCTTCCCGGCGACCGCGGCTACAAGACGCTCAAGGCGGTCATCCGGAGCCGGCCGGCCATCGCCATGGCGCGCGCCGTCCACCCCGACGCGCTCTACGCGATAGCCAGGCGCTTTTCGAGGGCGAGCAAGGGGATCACGGAGAGAAAGACCGAGCGCGCCGCGAAAACGCTCCTCACGATGGCGAACGACTCCTTCTTCCGATGGGGCAACGACGCGTTCATCACGGGGCACATCCATTACCCGTGCATCGAGCGCTTCGGAGACCGGACCTTCGTGATACTCGGAGATTGGGAGAGGAACTTCTCGTTCCTCGAGATACGGGAAGGGCGATTGTCGCTCGGATTCTACCGGCCGGGCGAGGACACGTTGATCGAGAAACGGTGACTGTCGCCGAGATCGAACTCCATCGGCATGTATGCGTAATCGAATCTGAGACTGCGGTACGCGACGCCGAACCCGAAGGTCGGACCCTGCACCTGATAGTTGGACTTGTATCCCGCGCGCACCGAGGCGAGCCTCCGGTAATTGTACTCCATCCCCATATGCAGCTTGGCGGTCCCGTCGTTCGGGAAAACGGCGTCACTCGCGAGAATGACGTTTCCCTTCAGCCACGGGGCGTCGTAACGGTACGCGGCGCCACCCCTCATCTGAAACGGCGGGTAGAATTTTTCCACGACGAATTTGGCCTGCGGGCCGAAGTTGAGCATCGACGCGGCCAGCGTGAGCCCCTCGATCATGCTCCGGTGGACGATCCCGACGTCCACGGCCCATCCGGTCGCCGATTCGAAATCGATCTTCTCGTAGATGAGCTTCGCCGTGACGCCCGCGGACAGATTCGGCAGCACGTCCATCGCGTAGCCCGCGGCGAGGGACATATCATAGGGGGAAAACGTTCCGTCCGGGACGAGCGCGGGATAATCCGGGTACCGGTCCATGTCGCCGTAATAGACGCCGGTGAAATTGAGCCCGACCGCTCCGCCCAGCATCTCGTTGACGACCGAAACCTGCTCGAAGCGCACGTCCATGAGCCATTCGGAATGGGTCACGTTGAGATCGACCCCGTCGGCGCCCGCCATCCCGGCCGGATTATAGTAGATGCCCGTCGCGTCGTCCGCGACGGCGGTGAAGGCCTCACCCATCGCGCCCGCGCGGGCGCCGTTCCCGAGGCGAAGAAAGAGAAAACCGCTCGTGCCGGGCTCGCCTGCGAGGAGGCCGGCGAACGGAAGCGCGACGAGCGCGGCGACCAGAACCGCGATCGAGATTCTCCGGATCATGTTCCCTCCCGAATGTTCCATACGATAATAGTAATCCTTTGCGCGTCGGCGGTCAACGCCCGATACGTCCCCCGCTTCTTCGGCGAGGCGCGGCGCGGAGGGCGCCCTCGGCGAATCATGAATGGCGCCCTCAACGAATGCCGGCGAATTTCTTCGCTCCGGTCCAGCTCCAGCCGTCGCCGGTTACTTCGATACGGCAGATATAGACGCCGCCCGAAAACGCTGCGGTCGAAAAGCTCGTCTCGAAGGGAACGGCGCTCCCCGCGAACCATGAATGATCGAGCGCCCGATCGACGACCTTCTCCCCTTCTATATTGAATATGGTCACCGTCACGCGGGCCGGAGCCGAAACGAGCACCCTCGCCGTGAACGCGGATCCCTGCGCCGGATTCGGATACACGATGAACGTGGCGGGATCGACGCGTTCGCGGGGAGACGATTCGCTCGAAGGCATCTGTCTTCCCGTGCCTTGGGCATCATGCCGGTAGAATGGCCATGCCTGGTTGTCCTGATATGCGACTCCGAGATCGTATCTCCTGAGCGAGACGACTGCGTCTCCGGATTCGGTGCCCCCGCTGACGCCTGTCGCATAGGAAACGATCGAGGCGCAATCGAACGCATACAGCCCACCGCTCTCGCCTTTGAGAAGGGCGATCGAGCCTCCCGCGACACCTTCTCCGGGAAGAGGCCACCCCTCTATCTCCCGCCCGGAGAAATCGTATGCGCGCAAATCCCCCGAAACGCGGAAGACAATTTCTCTCTTGCCGTCGCCATTTATATCCGCGATGACGGGAGGCGCAAGAGGCGCCGATCGATCGTGTGTAACGCTCGCCTCGTCGAGCTTCTTCGGCCAGCCCCTCGCGGGCGTGCCGAAACCGGAGAACAGATACAGGTATTCATCGTCCCGCAGAGCGGTTTCGAGGGTCCCGTCACCGTCTACGTCGGCGAGGACAGGAGGAGAAGGATTCGAGCCCCGGAGCGGCGCGGTCACGAAACGGGCGGGGCTCCCGAGATCCCAGAAGCAGAGGCCCGATCCGGGAACGGCGCTCACGAGGCAATCGCCCCCGCCTCCGCCGATATCTCCCGCCGCCGGAACGAGCAATCCGCCCGGATAGGCGCGAATTTCTTTCGACGGCAAGACCACGATCGCCCCGGACGGGCCCGAAGCGGGAAGGAGGAATACGAAATCGAGGGTCTGCACGCTCCGACGCCGGGCCATACCGACGCCCGTGATGTCTCCGGAAGCCGATCGCAGCACGCCCGTCGCGGGATGTGAAGCGGGCCGACCTTCGAACACTCGCCGCTCGGCGCCGATGGTCCCTCTCCGCAGCCAGCCGTTCGCCGGCGTCGCCGTCGAGGAGCCGAGCACCACCGCGAAAGTGCTGTCGGATGTCGAACAATAAACAGCGATCTCCAGACCCGCGTCCGAGTCCATATTGAGCACCATGGGCGAGGTCGCAAGGTCGCCGCGCAGCTTGAGCGAGCCCGGCGATCCGTCGTCGTCGATCGCGAACGGGGCGCCCGACGGTTCGAAGGCATAGAGCGTCGCGTCTCGCGACGTGATGAATATCTCGAGGGTCCCGTCATCATCGATGTCGCAGAAGACCGGCGGACCGGCCCACACCGCCCCCGGAACGTCGACGATCTTCACGAAGCTCAGTGACAGCGAGGTCGTGCCTGCCTGATCGGCGATATAGATGAAACCCGTGTCGGCGGCCGCAATGAGCTCCTCCACGCCGTCCCCGTAGAGATCGACCGGTATCGGGCTCAGCTTCGCGGCGTTCCCCGCGAACTCGCTCCGCACAAAGTCGAGCGAGGGAGAGAAACTGACATCAAACGTCATATAGTGTCCTGCAGCCGAAATCCCCGATATCCCGATCCCCGTCCGCGCGCCGGCGTTGTCCGCGCTCGACGGATCCGTACCGGGACCGAAGCGATCGTTATTTCCTCTCCTGAAGGAATCGTAGAAGCTGCCGTAGGCGAAGGCCCCCGCGGGGCTATCGAGATCCTGCACGTGATCGGCTTCCTCCAGGTCGACCCCTTTCCAGGTCTTGTCGTCGTTCGCATAATGGCCCGTTTCGAGGGCGCGCCTCAGGGCGGCCTCGTCGACGTGATAGATCATGAGCCCGCTCCCCGTGATCACGCTGTCGGGCGCGCCAACGGGATCCGGCCTGAGATTCGTCGTCGCGGTGAGGAAGAAATCGAACTCGGCCCCCAGCAGGGTATCGGCGTTATCGGGAACGCCGTTACTGTCCGCATCGATGAAATCGAATCTCCCGCTGAAGTTCGTGTCGTGAACCCTGTTCTCGACGAGGAAATACTCGGAAGCGTTGATCGGTATTTTCACGAGAGCCGTATCGAGCGCTCCCGTCGAGTTGACGTCGGCGAGACGCACCGTGCGATCGTCCTCGACGACAACGGGTTCCACCCAGCCCATGAGATACCGGTTGAATGCGGAGGGGAACGCCGGCACGAAACCGAGCGCGTTGTAGATGCCGTAGCTCATCAGATCGAAGTTTCCGATGCCCTGGGAATCGGGGTAGGGGGCGGGCGTGGTGTCGTAGAGAGGCAGCATCCCGAGCCTGAGCCCCAACTGGTAGGCATAGATGCCGAGCGAGCCGAACACATAGCCGTCCTGCGACGCCTCCTCCGGCCAGACCATGAGATTGTCGATCTGGAACGCGCTTCCGTCCACGAGATCGTTCGTCGGAACGCCCGGCGTTCCGAGCGTATCCTTGAGCGCCTCCGCCATCTCGACGGGGTTGACGAAACCGGAAGGGATCTGGTATCTCGAGTCGTTGTTGAAATCGGTCTCCCGGCCCGCTCCGGCGTGGATCACCGCGAAGGCGTCATACCGCGAGAAATCGACGGACGCGTCGGTTTTCTGGACGATCTCGATGAGGAGCTCGGCCATCCGCTCCTTCCACAGGCCGTCCGCGCCGTAATAGCCTTCGTTTCCGCTCAGCTCGACGATCGTCGGATAGATGGTCGTTCTCGGATGAAAGACGTTCCGCGAAGCGCCGGCATAGTATTCCCTGAGGTGCCTCAGCTCGTTTTCGAAATAGGCCATGCCGTGATCGGCGTTGAATTCCCTGTCGGCGAACGAGATCAGAAACACGATCACGTCCAGAGAATCGACGGGGGCGCTCGCCCCGCGAAGAAGTCTCTCGATGGAACTCTTCTGATATGGCCCTACGCTCTGAACGCGCGGAAGAACGCCCCTGACGCCCGGAGCCGCGGCCGCCGCCTGCGCATGCGCCGGTCCCGGAATCAGAAAGGCGACGATCGTCGAGAGCGTGAGGAATGCGATTCTCATAGGGTGATTATTCTACGTGTACGCGGTGAATTCTTCAAGACCTATATAAATGATTCTGGGGAGAGTGAAGATCTCTTGCCGCCCCTGTACGACATTCGNNACCCTCTCAACGATGGGGGGATCGCTGAATCTATCGGTCAGCTTGGCTTCCGTAGTAAGCCCGGGCAATTCGTCGCTCCGATGAGCCGACGAAAGAGCGCCCGTTCCGCGGCCCGGGGCGGGAGGGGCGAGGTCCGGATTTCCGGGATCGGTCTGGAAGGCCCAGTAGAACGTCACATGATCGCCGGTAATCGCCGTCACGTAGATCTTCGCGTAGTGGATGTCGGTCCCTTCAAGAAGCTGGAGAATATACATATGCTTCACGATCGCCTCGGCGCTTCGCGACGGAGCCCATCCGTCGTCGGGGGCATAGCCGACGGCGTCGAAACTGCCCGCGTAGCCGTAGTCCTGAATCTCCACTCCGACGCGACGGGCGACGATCGCGGGGATCCCGCCGATCACGCTGAAGTAGATATCCGTGGTGGACAGATCAAACTGCTGCGCGGTATTCGACAAGCCCGGATAGAAATCGTATCCGCTCTGGCTCGGAAGAGACACAGCGTCGTACAGCGTGAGCTGCCCCTCGGGACGAGGCGTTCCGCTCACGACCTCTTCCACGATGAGATCGCTCTCGGCCCCGCCCTGATCGAACGCGGATACCGCGTAGTAGTAATGGATCCCGTTCGCGGTATCCAGATCCTCGAAGCAGTATTCCGCGGGATTCGATGTGTTCACGTAGACGGTGCCGATCGGCGAGTAGGAACCATCGAGAGTTTCCGAACGGTATACGTTGTAGCCATCCATATCGGATTCGTAGTTCGCGACCCAGCATATCTGAACGGTTCCCTCGTAATTGACCGAATAGACGCCGCGCGGAGAAGAAGGAGCGCAATTGACCGGCACGTTGACGATCTTCTCCTTCTCGCCGCACGAGATCATGATCAGCATCATTATCGAGATCATCGCCATTATCCTGTTCATCTTCATGTCATCGCCTATCGCAACCGGCATGCCATGAAAGCGATGAATGGGAATCGGAGGGCGATTTCCCCGTCGCATGCTTCGTAACTGGTTTACGGAATGGATGTTAATAATTTGAAAGATTGTTCTCGGAGGCCGCCCGGGACGAGCCGGCCGTCGAAGCGGAGATCGTATCTGTCACCCGATTTCTACAACCTTGTCCTCTTCGAAGGACGATCGCGACAGATCGAGAGGGGCGGGATCGCCCGGCTTGCCGATCTCGGGGAATAAAAAAACCAGGGGTATAAGACGCGAGCACCGGAGGGGATGTCCATACTCGCTTTCCTTGGGATCTCGCCATTCCAAAGGTTACTTATACCCCTGACACGCCTTAATCATATCAGGCTGCAATAAATGGTCAAGCAATTTTTGGGAAAATATTAAACGGAGAGATACCTTCAAGTCCTTGTCCTAGAGACCCCACCTTTTCCCCTGATCGCTCCAGGAGAGCCTTATGCGACAAGGAAATTCAGTACCTCTCCGCTTCGCCGATTCCCCTCCGCCAACCGATACCTGCTCTACTGTATATCAAGGCTCGTTCCATTCATGCGCATGCAGGCCGTTTTTTGTCTATTCTTTAACTTGTTGATAATATAAACGTTAGGGCGCCACAAGAAAGAGTGTTCGGTGGCGGGGCCGGCCCGTTTCGAATCGGGGTATAAGATTCTTGCCATTCAACGGCAGGCGAGAAGGAACTTGTTGTTTATCAATTGATTCCAAGTATCAAGAGGCTTTATAGCGGCTGATCGGAACATGCATAAACGCCTATCGCGGACCGCCATGCCTGCCGGGGGGAATCTGAAAAAAGAGTGGCGACGGGAAACGGAACGCTCAATCGCGTTCCGTGATGCACAGGTCGCGGATCTTCTTGAGCAGGGTCGGATAGCTGACGCCGAGTTCGTTCGACGCGAGGCTTCTGTTCCATCCGTTCCTGATGAGGCTCTCCGATATGATCCTCTTCTCGAGATCCTTGATGCGAACGGGAAGACTCAGGCGGTGAATGTTGGCGGCGCCGCCGCCGCCCGTCTCGTCGAAATTGATGACATCCGGAGTCACGACGCCGTCATCTTCGGCGAGGATGACCGCGCGCTTCACGATCTTCTCGAGCTCTCTCACGTTCCCCGGCCATTCGTAGCCGGCGAGAAGAGAAAGCGCTTCGTCGGAAAATCCGCGCACCCGCCTGCCCATCCCTCCGGTATAAACCTTGAGGAAGTATTCGGCGAGAAGGTGGATGTCCTCGATCCGCTCCCTGAGCGGAGGAATCGTTATCGGAAAATCGTTGATGCGATAGTAAAAGTCCTCGAGCATCTCGCCGCTGCGGCACATCGTGAGGAGATCGCACTTGGAGGCGAAGAGAAGCCGCACGTTCACCGGCATCATCTCGTTGCTTCCGACGGGCCGCACCTTCCTCGTATCGAGGAACTGGAGAAGCTTGCCCTGGAGAACGAGAGAGGTTCTGCCGATCTCGTCGAGGAAGATCGTTCCGCCGTCCGCTTCGGCCAGCAGGCCCTTCTTGTCGCAGATCGCGCCGGTGAACGACCCTTTCACGTGCCCGAAGAGCTCGCTTTCGAGGATCGACTCCGGGAGCGCGGCGCAGTTCACATGGACGAACTTCCTCTCGCGGCGCGGGCTCAGATTGTGAATCGCCTGCGCCACGAGACCCTTTCCGGTACCCGTCTCTCCCATGAGAAGAACCGAGGAATCGGAGTGCGCCACCTTCTCGGCGAGGTACAGGATCTTGAGCATTCGCTCGTTCCGCGTGATGAAATGCCTGAAATCGTCGCCCCGCTTCGAATCCTTCTCCTGCGCGTCCGGACCAGCCGGCACGACGCTTCCCTGCACGAGAAAATCGATGAAGCCGGCGTACGTCGCAACCGTGTCCGGAACCTGCCCCAGCCGCGGCGGCACGCCGCTCGCGCCGTCCGCCTGGAAGAACAAGAGCCCGAACGGTTCCCCGTCCCTGCACAGCGGATGGAAATAGAGCGGCCCTTCGCGGCCGGGAAGCAGATCTCTGATGCCCATCGACCGCCTGTCGTGGAGTACGTCCGTGAGAAGAGCGCTCTCGGAAACCTCCGCCTCGTCGCGCGCGAGGAACCACTCGGTAAGCTGGCGCGATACCGGATCCGTCATTCCGCGCCGCGCGAGCACCGTGATCTTGCGGTTCCCGTTGCCGGCGCCGAAGAGCGAAACGAATCCGTGCCCGAAGGTGATCTTGCTCATGAGATCGCCGAGGAGATAATCGAGCACCGTCACGAGGTGCGGATTCCTGGCGAACGAGTGAGAGAGCTCCGAAGTGACGCCCGCGCCCTCCTTCGCCGCCGAAAGCGTGAGGGCCACCTCATCCTCCATGCCGCGGCGCAGACGTCGCACGCGCCTGATGAGATTGCGGTCCCGCAAATCCTCGGCGAGCCGCTGCGCCTCGTACATGTGAAGGAGGCAATCGTCGCGGTTCTTGAGCTCCCGCTCGATACGGGCCATGAGCAGATGGCTCTCCGCCATGTCGCGGTATTCCTCGGACTGTTCGAAGAACGCGAGCGCGCCGTTCATAAGCTTGCGCGCCCTCAGAAGCCCCAGGTCGCCCCCCTTGCCGAGCAGGTGCTCGCAGAACATGAGAGAGGCGCGGTTCGCCTCGTACGGATTATTGGCCTCGCGAAACGTCTTTACGCTGGAGGCGATGTACTTCTCCGCTTCCGGTTCGTTTCCGAGGAGCGCATGCGCGAGACCGATCGAGCGCTCGACGAATCCGATCTCGTAGATCTCGCCGCTTTTTCTGGCGATGTCGAGCGCCTTCGCGCCGACGGACAGCACCTCTTCGAGTTTCCGCTGCATGAGGAACACTTCCGTCTCGCGCCGCAGGACCTCCGCCACGATGTCTCCCTCGAGCGACATCTTCTTCGCGCGGGCAAGGGAGGTGGAATAGTTCTCGAGCGCTCCGTCGAGGTCGCCGCGGGCGACCATGAGATCGCCGAGGTATTCGTCGGCGAGCGCGATCTCGCGTACGTACCCTCTCCGCTCCGCGATAACCCTCGCCTCGAGGAGGAGTTTTTCCGCCGCGGGAAACTCGCTTTTTCTCGCCTGGGCGAGCCCGAGCATCAGCGTCGAGCGGATATAGAGCTGATCGTCGCCCGAACCGAGCGACATCTTGCGCGCTTTGGAAAACTCGCCGATCGCCTGGGCGAAGTTCCGCGATTTCAGATAGGTGATGCCGAGGTTGAGCGTCACGCGCACCCGGTGCTGCGTGAGACCCAGTTTCTCGCACAACTCGAGCGCGCGGGCGAAGAAATGGTTCGCGCGCGCGAAACGGCACGCATCCTTGTGGAAAAGACCGAGGCTGTTGAGAACGTACGACTCGCCCATCGCGTCGTCGATCCGGCGGTACGACGACAGCGCGTCGAGAAAATACTGCTCCGCCTCGTCCTTTCGTCCGAGCCGCGCGTAGCAGGTCGCGATGAGCCGCTGAACCCTGCCGACCTCCCGGTGATCGTCGCTCGTTCGGAGGAGCCGGTACGCGGTGCACGCCTCGTGGAGCGCCTTCTCTATGGCGCCGTTCTCGCGGAGTATGATCCCGCGAAGGCACGCGAGCGTGCCTTTCCCGAACGAATCATCCTCTTCGCAGTGGGATTCCGCGCTCTGCAAGAAGGTCGCGGCCTCGCGGAAAAGACCCTTCTGCACATAGCAGTCGCTTATCTTGCGGTAGATTCTGAGAAGCTCCGCCGGCTGCGGAGCGAGATGTATCTTTTGAAGAGCCTTCTCGTAATATTCGATCGCCACGGAGTAATTCTCCGTGGAGAAATGCATATCTCCGAGCTCTTCTTCCGAGCCTATCGTTTTATATTTCGGCTGGGACTTTTTCTTCTCGTATTCGAAATTGTCCTTGCCTTGGCGGTCGTCCGGCATCGGTTACTCCAAGGGAAAATGGTCGGCGAACCATTACCTATTCAACCGATTCAAATACATCCGGCCCGTGCGCATCAGGCCCTAACGAACCGTCGTCGACCAGCTTGTTGATCGGCTTGTTTTCGTTGAAATCGCTCCATCTGCCGTTTCCGTAATCATCGGCGTCTCCACCCACCATCCCGCCCGCACCGCTGCCACTGTTCATCGGCGAAATCTCCTCCGGCGCTATAACTATTCCCATGGACAGGAAGAAGCTCCGATAGAGAATTCCGAAGATCGAATGAATCCGATATTCCAATGAAGGGCGTGCAGCGAGGACGGGGGAGGAAACGAGGGTTGATAGAACCAGAAGCGCCGTCAGGAGCAAAACCAGCTTCTTCATGCTACCATCTCCTCCTTATGGAACCCTCGGGTTCCATAACACACACCACGAACCCCCAGTCACAATAAATAGTAATGCCCGCGGGCGCCGATGTCAAATAAAAATTCCGAAACCTCAATAAAAAATCGCCGTTTAGGCGATTTTCCACATATCCCTCGGCCTGAGTGGATTCACTTATTCAGACATAGGAAAAATATCGAGATTAATCGTCGTCGGCGCCCGCATCCTTCCGGAATTCTATGCCGAATTTTTCGAGCTTCTTGTACAGGTTGCTCCGCTGCATATCGAGCTGCCGCGCGGTCCTCGAAACGTTCCCGCCGTTCTCCTTCAGCTTTTTCACGAGGTATTCCTTCTCCATGAAGTCCTTGAATTCCTGGTACGTCTTGAGACCGAACGGGTCCTTGCGGGCGTCTTCCGCGCGAACCAGGGCGAGCGCGGGAAGATCGTCCCGGCCGATCACGTCGGACAACGTGAGGATACAGAGACGCTCGATGAGATTCCTGAGCTCGCGCACGTTTCCCGGCCACGAATAGTCCATGAGCAGGTCGAGCGCGCCGGCCGAAAGCTTCTTGGGGGCGCGCCCGAGCTCGCCGGCGACCTCGTCCAGAAAATATTCCGCGAGAGTCTTGATGTCCGATTTCCGCTCGCGCAGCGAGGGAATGCGGATCGGAACGACGTTCAGGCGGTAGTAGAGATCCTCCCGGAAGAGGCCGTCCCGGACCCGCGCCTCGAGTTCCCGGTTGGTCGAGGCGATGACCCGCACGTCGACCTGGATCGGCTCGTTCGACCCGATCCGGGTCACCTCGTGGCTCTCC
>JAFNGP010000257.1:2584-4393 GCA_017885175.1 bacterium | reverse complement strand
ACGAGCGGCGTGAACAGCAACCCGAGCGCGAAGGACAAAACGACCGCGAGAATGAGCCCTATTTTCGTCAATAGTCCACTCCTTGGAACCCTCCCCCTATAAGCATTGAATATCCCGGAAGACGTGTCAAGCGGGACTTTGCGCGCTCACGGGACTTCCTGAGAAGCGGGCGCATGATTCCGGCGATCTCGGCGCGCGTCACGATCAAGGAAAGAAACAAGCACCAGGTCAATCTCTGGCCGGAAGTATTTCTCTCAAGTGCCGCAGGTCGTCTCTTTTGATGACCTGCAGGGCGAAAAGCAGCGTGATAAATCCCCCCAGCAGGGCGAATTTATGCCAGAGTTCCAGGCCGACCCGGTAATACAGGTAGTAGTAGGCGAGCCCCGTTGCGATGATGATCGCCATGATCCTCGCCAGTTTCCCGAACTCGTAGGCGACCGGATAGATCCTGCGCGTGATGAGAAAGAGGAAGAAGGCCATGGTTGCATAGCTGGCCAGCACGGCGAGCGCGGCTCCCATGATGCCCAGCCGCGGGATCAGCAGCAGGTTGGCCGCCACGTCGACCAAGGCGCCCGCCCCGGTCACCAGCGGGAAATATTTTGTTCTTTCCTCGATATAGAGCCCGGCCTGCAGGTTGACGTAGATACCGTTGAAAAGGTAGGCCAGCAGGATGACCGGCACCACGACCAGCCCGGGAAGGAAACTCGCCTCGATCAGCGTCCGGCCCGCGGCGAATTTCCAGCCGGCGACGTTGTCGATGAACAGGGAAACGACGACCCAGAGCAGGCCGGCAGCCAGGACGAACAAGGTCATGATCTTGGCGAACATCTCCTTGGCGTTCTTCTCCCGGGCATTGTTCAGAAAGAACGGCTGCCAGGCGTATTGGAACATGGAAACCACCAGCATCATGAAGATGCCGAGCTTGTGGCCGGTCTGGTACAACCCGAGCGTGTCGGCGTCGGTCAGGGCCAGGACGATGGGGCGATCGATGACCTGGACCATGATCGACGCCAGGCTGGCCGGAAGATAGGGCAGGCCGAAGTGCAGCATCCGCCGCAGCTCAACGCCTTGAATCCGGCAGGTCAGCCTTGGCCGGATCTCCGGCAGGAGCGCCAGGAAAGTCACTACGGACGCGATCAGGTTGGCGGCGAAAATTGCCTCGATGCCCAGATGGAATTTAATGAAGAACAGGAGGTTCAATCCCAGGTTGATCAGGATGTTGACCAGCTTGATGACGGCGAATTTTTTCGCCTTCCTCTCAAGCCGCAGATTGGCGAAGGGGATCAGGGCCAGGGTGTCGAAGAGCAGGATGAAAATGACATAATAGACCAGTTTGCGGTACAGGTCGGGGACTTCCATCAAACGGACGAAAGGCAGGCGCAGCAGAAACAGCAGCGCGGTGAGGACCAGGGTCGACAGGACGACGAACAGGTAGGCGGTCGAGAAGGTCTGCTTCTTTTGCTCCGGGACGGCCAGGGAGCTGTACTTCATGAAGGCGGCGTCCATGCCGTAGATATAGACGATGTTCAGGAACGCCAGGTAGGCGTAGATGTTGGTGTAGATCCCCATGTCGCCGCGCGATATAAAATGGGTGTAGAAGGGAACGAGCAGGAAGCCGAGGAAACGGCCGATGATCGTGGAGATGCCGTAGATCCCCGTGTCCTTGGTCAGTTCCTTGATCTTATCACGCATGTTTCCTGTCGGGGATTGGCGATCCATGCCGGCATCGATCAGGCCGGGAACTCCCGTTCGAGAATATCGGCGATCCGTTCCGCGGTTCTTCCGTCCCAGAGGGGCGGCACGCGGTGG
>JAFNGP010000257.1:0-2519 GCA_017885175.1 bacterium | reverse complement strand
GCCTTGACGAAATCGAGGTATCCGAGAGGCTCGATGAGCTTGAGGCCTTCGGGAATATCGACGGCGCCGCGCGCCGATTCGATCATCTTCCGCGTGCGCGGATGGACGGGAAAGATCACGGGCAGCGAGCGCGCCAGCCCCGCGAGCGCCTCCATGATTCCCGAGAACACGCCGCTCTCGTCGACGTTGGACGGCCGGTGCAGCGTGACGAGAACGTACTCGCCGGGGACGGCGCCGAGCTCGTCGAGGATGCCCGAGCGCTCCGCCTTCGCGAGATAATACAGGAGCGAGTCGATCATGATGTTTCCGACGAAGAAGATCCGATCGGGCCTCACCCCCTCGCGGAGGAGATTCGCCTCCGCCTCGGGCGACGTCGTGAAGCAGAATCTCGACAGGACGTCGGTGACCATCCGGTTGATCTCCTCGGGCATCGCGAGATCGAAGCTCCTGAGCCCCGCTTCGACATGCGCCACCGGCACGAGCGCCTTCGCCCCGACGAGAGAGCAGGCCAGCGTCGAGTTCACGTCGCCCACGACGACGATGAGATCGGGACGTTCCCGCGCGACGACGCCCTCGAACGCGATCATGATTTTCGCCGTTTGCTCCGCGTGGGAACCGGAACCGACGCCGAGATGGATGTCGGGCTCGGGAAGCTCGAGATCGTCGAAGAACACGCGCGACATGCTCTCGTCGTAGTGCTGTCCCGTATGGACGAGCAGCCAATCGAAGCGGGGGCGTTTCCTGAACTCGCGGATGAGCGGCGCCGCCTTCATGAAATTCGGGCGGGCGCCGACGATGACGGCGGCTTTCACCGCTTCTCCTTTCGCCGGGAAGATTCCGCGATCCGCGAAGAATAGAGCTTCGCGTAGTATCGCTTGAAGCTGCCTTCCTTGACCGGTTTCCACCAGAGCGCGTTCCGCGCGTACCAGCGCACGGTCCGTTCGAGACCTTCGTCGAAACCGACGCGCGGCCGCCAGCCGAGGGCGCGGATCTTCCGGGCGTCGATCGAGTACCGCCAGTCGTGCCCGGGACGATCCGAAACGAAGGCGAGAAGCGACTCGGCCGCGCCCGTGAGCGCGACGATCTTCCGGGCGANNTCCCTCGCGCCCGACGAGCTCGATCGCGCGGCAGTTGTCCTCGACGTAGATCCAGTCGCGGACGTTCGATCCGTCTCCGTATATCGGGAGCGGCTTGCCCTCGATCGCGTTCGTGATGAAGAGCGGAATGAATTTCTCGGGATGCTGGTACGGACCGTAGTTATTCGAGCTCCGCGTTATCACGGCGGGGAACCCGTACGTTTTGCAGAACGCGCGCACGAGGAGATCGGCCCCCGACTTGCTCGCCGAGTAGGGGCTATTCGGCNNAGCACGTACGTGCCGAGAACGTCCGTCTTGACGAAGCTCCCCGCCTCGAGAATGGAGCGGTCGACGTGCGTCTCGGCGGCGAAGTTGTACACGACGTCGACGCCGGGGAGCAGCCCGTCGAGAAGACGCGCGTTGCAGATGTCCCCGCGAACGAACCGAAAACCTTTTCTCCCCGCGAACTCGCGCAGGTTGTCCGGATTCCCGGCGTACGTGAGCTTGTCGAGAACGGTGATTTCCACCTTCCGCCCCTGGCGATACAGGAACCGGACAAAATTCGATCCGATGAATCCCGCTCCTCCCGTGACGAGGATCTTCCGCATCGGCGCCTCCTCCCGGCCCGGCTGCGAGAGACGCGCGGTCCGCTACCGCGTCGTTCTCCCGAAGGAATGATATCTGAATCCCATCTTCTCCATCGTTTCCGGCTGATAGATGTTCCGGCAATCGAAGACGACGGGGCTCCGAAGAAGCTTCTTCACCCTGTCGAGATCGAGCACCCGGAACTCGTTCCATTCGGTCATGATGACGAGCGCGTCCGCTCCCCGGACGGCCTCGTACGAATCCTCGCAGTACGAAATCCGCTCGCCGTAGATCCGGCGCACGTTTTCGATCGCCGCGGGATCGTACCCCTTGACGCGAGCTCCCTGGGCGAGCAGGCGTTCGACGAAGCGCAGCGCCGGCGACTCGCGCACGTCGTCGGTATTCGGTTTGAACGAGAGTCCGAGCACGGCGACCGTCTTCTCCGCGAGAACCGGCATTTCGGCCTTGATCTTTTCCATGAGCAGGTCCATGAGGGTGCGATTCACCTCCGCCGCCGCCCTGATGACGCGAAGGGGCACCCCCGCTTTATCGGCCGTGTGCATGATGGCGGCCACGTCCTTCGGAAGGCACGATCCGCCGTATCCGACGCCCGCGTGCAGGAACTTTCCTCCGATCCGCCGGTCGAGCCCCATCGCCCGCGCCACTTCGTCGACGTCGGCGCCCACCTTCTCGCAGAGCTCGGCGATCTCGTTTATGAACGATATCTTCGTCGCGAGAAACGCGTTGCTCGCGTATTTTATGAGCTCGGCCGTCCGGATCGACGTGAAGACGATCGGCGTTTCGAGGAGATAGAGCGGCCGGTATATTTCGCCCATGATCTCGCGCGCGCGTTCGCTC
>JAFNGP010000256.1 GCA_017885175.1 bacterium | reverse complement strand
GGGCTCGCGCCCCGGTACCGGGGCAACAGCGAGGCGTGGAGATTGATGTTGCCCTTCGTCGCGATGCCGAGGGCTTCCTTCGGAAGAATCCTCCCGAACGAGACGACGACGAAGAAATCGGGAGCGGCCGAGCGGAGATCGTCCAGCGCGCCCGCCTCCCGAAAACTTCCGATTATCTTTACCGGAATGCCTTTCTTTTCGGCGAGCTCGCGGACCGGAGTGGGAACGATGCTTTTGCCGCGGCCCGCGGGCCGGTCGGGCTGCGTCACGACGAGCGCCGGGATGAACTCGCTCGCGGCGAGCGCTTCGAGAGAAGGCAGAGCGAAGGCGGGGGATCCGAAAAAAACCAGACGCTCCATCGCTATTTCTCCTTGCCGTCGTCGGCAAGGTTCCTGAGCTTTGCCTTGATGAGCGAGCGTTTCGCGAAGGAAAGCCGGTCGATGAACAGCACTCCGTTCAGATGATCGAGCTCATGCTGCACGATCCTCGCGAGAAGCCCTTCCGCCTCGAGCGTGCGCTCTTTCCCGTTCTCGTCCCGGTAGGCGACGGTGACGCGCTCGGGGCGTTCGACGTCTCCCCTGACGCCGGGAACGCTCAGGCAGCCCTCCTCGGTCTTCGCCGTTTCGTGCGAAGCGGCGACGACCCGGGGATTGATCATCTTGATGAGCTTCGTTCCGTCTTCCGGCTCGGGATTCACGATCGCGATCTGCATCGAGATACCGATCTGCGGAGCGGCGAGACCGACTCCCTTTGCCGCGATCATCGTTCTCTCCATAAGCTCGAAAAGCGGCTTGAGCTCGGGGCCGAACTCCTCGACTGCCTTCCCCTTCCCGCGCAGCACCCGGTCCCCGTACTTCCGTATGCCGAAGGATTCCGCCATGGGCTACCTCTCGAGGGCAAAAACCGCTCGAGCCCGCTTTCCTATTCCGCCTTCTTGTCGATGACGGCGGCGATGGCGCTCTTGACGAGCTCGATCTTCACTTCTTCCGAAATCTTGAGAACGACCAGGTTATCCTTCACGTCGTGGACCGTGCCGTAGATGCCGCCGGTGGTCACGATGCGGTCCCCCTTGCGGAGCGAGTTGAGCATGTTCACATGCTGCTTCTGNNGCGCCTCCCGACGGATTGTTGCTGAACGCGAAGAATAGACTATGCATCGTTCCTCCTTTAAACGGACCCTTGACGTTCGCTGCCGACCGGATTGTAGGCTCGGTAAAAGCCCTCTCTCCACCGGGAAAACTTTCCCTCCCGTATAACTTGCCTCATTTCCGACAGGAGATGCAAGTAAAAATAGAGGCTGTGATAGGTGGCGAGCCTCGGCCCCAGAATTTCCCCCGCGTTGAAAAGGTGCCGGAGATACGCGCGGCTGTAGGTCCGGCACACCTCGCAGCGGCACTCGGGATCGAGCGGAGCGGCGTCCCGGGCGTATGCCGCGTTTCTGACGACGAGCTTTCCCCGCGAGGTGAACACGCACCCGTTCCTCGCGTTGCGCGTCGGCACGACGCAGTCGAAGAGATCGATCCCGCGCGCGACCGCCTCGACGATGTCCTCGGGATGGCCGACTCCCATGAGGTAGCGCGGCTTGNNTTCGCCGACGGAGAGCCCCCCGATCGCGTAGCCGGGAAAATCGAGGGCGACGAGCTCCCGCGCCGAGCGCTCCCTGAGATCCGGATACAGAGAGCCCTGCACGATGCCGAAGAGCACGCGCTCGTATCCCCCGCGCGTCACGCGCGCCCCGCGCGCGGCGAGACTCCGCGCCGCCCAGAGCGTGGTGCGCTCGACCGCCTTTTCCGCGCGGCCGCGATCGCAGGGATACTCCGCGCACTCGTCGAGGACCATCATGACGTCGGANNTGTTGAGATCGGCGAGGCTCAGCACCTGGTAGCCGCCGCTGTCGGTGAGAACGGGGCCCTTCCAGCCCATGAACCGGTGGATGCCCCCCGCCTCCTCGATGAGCTTCTCGCCGGGCCGCAGGTAGAGATGGTACGTGTTCGAGAGGATCATGCCGGCGCCGATCTCCTCGAGGTCCCGCGCCGAGAGGGTCTTGACCGTGCCCTGCGTGCCGACCGGCATGAAGGCGGGAGTCTCGACGGGGCCGTGATCCGTCTCGATGAGACCGCACCTCGCCCCCGACGGATCGATCGTTCGAAGCGTGAAATTGAACGGCATAGGCGGCACCCGCTACCGGATGAACATCACGTCCCCGTAGCTGTAGAATCTGAACTTCCTCCCGATCGCCCACCGGTAGGTCTTGAGCACCGCTTCCCTGTCCGCGAACGCGGCGACGAGGAGCAGCAGGCTCGATTTGGGCAGATGGAGGTTCGTGAGGAGCGCGTCGACGACCCTGAACCGGTACCCCGGATAGATGAAGAGATCGGTGGTTCCCGCGAGATAGGTCTGCCCCTCGATGACACGCTCCTCCTGGTTCGCGAACGGTCCGGCCGCGAGCGTCTCGAGAACGCGCGTCGTCGTGGTGCCGACCGCGACGACCCTTCTTCCCGTTCGCCGGGCTTCCCTGATCTCGTCCCAGTTATCCTTCCTGACGAGCGCGAACTCCGGCTCGAGCCGGTTCTCCTCGACCGTCTCGCTCGCGAGCGGGCGAAACGTCCCGGGGCCGACGTGCAGCGTGACGGGCACGATCGTCACGCCCCGCCGCTTGACCTCGAACAGAACCTCTTCGGTGAAATGGAGCCCCGCGGTGGGCGCCGCGACCGAACCGTCGCGGCGGGCGTAAACCGTCTGGTAGCGCTCGCGGTCGTGCGCGTCGTCCTCGCGTTTGATGTAGGGCGGCAGCGGCACGTGTCCGTATTCCTCGAGAAACCGGTTTTCCTCGA
>JAFNGP010000255.1 GCA_017885175.1 bacterium | reverse complement strand
AACCTCCGCGGCGAGAAGATGTCGAAGTCGACGGGGCATTTCTTCGCGATCGAGGACATCAACCGCGAGTTCACGGGCGAGGTGATCCGGTTCTATCTCCTTTCGACCCATTTCCGCAGCGGCACCGAGTTCAGCCGCGAGCGGCTGAAAGAGGCCGAGGCCGGCATGGAGCGCATCCGGAACGCGTGCGTCTACGTCGACGAGCGTCTCTCGGCTCTCGGCGCCGCGCCGCCGCGGCCGGAGACGAACGAGGCGCAGAGCCTCGAACGGATCGTCGAGGACGTGCAGAGGGATTTCGTCGAGGCGATGGACGACGATTTCAACAGCGCCGAGGCGATCGGGCACGTATTCCGGCTCGTCCGCGAGATCAATCGCATCCGCGCCGATGGGGACGACGGCCCCGCTCAGCGCGCGGAGACCTTCGAAAAGCTGCGCGAGGCGCTCGGGATATTCGATTCCGTTCTCGGTCTCTTCAGGGGAGGGCTCCCGAAGGCCGGGATCGAGATTCCAGGCGAGGTCGCCGGTCTCGTCGCCGATCGGGAGCGCGCCCGGAAAGAGAAGAGATGGGCGGACGCCGACACATTGAGAAAGAAGATCGCCGGGTTCGGTTTCGTCGTCGAGGACCGGCCGGCGGGTCCGTTCGTCAAGCCGGCGAAATAGTATGAAACCGGAAAGAATCGCGGCGGCGAAACCGGGGACAATCGCGGCGATGAAACCGCAAAAAACCGCGCGGAAGCGTCTCGAGATCCATCCTCTCACAAGCGACCGGTGGGAAGACCTCGTCGCGCTCTTCGGCGAGAAGGGCGCGTGCGGCGGATGCTGGTGCATGTGGTGGCGTCTCGCGCGATCGGCGTTCCTGAAGGGCAAGGGCGCCGGCAACCGGCGCGCTCTCGGAAAAATCGTCCGCGCCGGCGGCGTGCCCGGTCTCATAGCCTACTGCGACGGAACGCCGGCGGGATGGTGCTCCGTCGCTCCCCGAGAGGACTACCCCGTTCTCTCCCGCTCCCGGGTGCTCGCCCCGGTGGACGACCGCCCCGTCTGGTCGATCGTCTGTTTCTTCGTCGCGAAGCCCTTCAGGCGCACCGGGCTCACCGCAGCGCTCATCGAGGGGGCGCTCGCTTACGCGAAGAAGAACGGCGCCGCAATCGTCGAAGGGTATCCCGTCGAGCCGAAACGCGGCGCCATGCCGGACGCGTTCGCCTACACCGGGCTCGCGTCGAGCTTTCTCCGGGCGGGTTTCGCCGAGGTCGCGCGGCGGAGCGCCACGCGCCCCTTCATGCGCTATTATCTCTGAAAAAGGAAAAGGCCGACCGGATCGGCAGGAGCACGAGCCAGAGCAGGATCGGCACGAAGAAGTTGATCGTGAGGCTCAGGAACTCGCTCCCCGTCCAGAGCCGTTCGCTGTTCCGGTAGAAGCTCGCGAACGCGAGGAATACGGTCAGCGAGTTCAATGCGGTCAGGATGGCGGTCCCGACGATCGCCGCCCTGAGCTTCGCGCGCCAGGGGATCGCCCCGACGGCGATGACGAGGGAGATGAACACGACCGGATTGAGCGAGATGTCCTCCGTGATCGCGTTCGCCTTGTCCATGACGAGCTCGTATCCGAATGTGGACAGGAGGGGGCTCGCGAGAAGCGCGATGAACCGCGTGTAGAATCTTCCCGCGACGACGTAGATCAGGTACAGAGCGATCGAAGCGGCGAGAAACCGGAGAAAGAAGAGGAGAATCTCNNCGGGCGGCGCCGCGCGGGGCCAGGCTCTTTTCCAGATCTTCGTTCATCGCGTCTTTTCCGCGGCTTTCGGCTTCACGATCTTCCACATCCACACGATGACGAGAAGCAGCATGAAGATGACGAAGCCGACCTGCCACAGGTATCCATGGACGAAATCGAAAAGCTTCGGCTTGTGATAGAGGACGAGAGAGATGACGACCATTCGCGCGAGATTCAGGATATGAATCGCCGGAATGCCGACGGCGAGCCCGATGAGCTTCTCGCCGATCCGCGCCGGGTACGCTCCGATGATGGAGAAATAGATGATCGTCGTGTACAGCCCGGTGCATTCGGGAATCACGACGAGGCTTTGCCCGCCGTATGCCGTGAAGAAGGTGATGGCCGATTCCTTGAGAACGTACGTGTACCCGAGGTGCTTCAGGCAGAACGCGACTTCCCGGGCGACGGCGACTATCAGCCAGTCGACGAAGCCGGGGAGCATTCTGGTCAAAAAATAGGAAAGAAGCCAGATGATGAAGAAGAGAACAAGGAAGAGCAGGAACTCCGTCCGGAAGGCCATACCTCCCGGCCTCTTCTTTTCTCCGCCTTCTGGCTTCTTTCCTTGGCCCAATGAGTCACTCTCTACGAGTTACTCTCTAACCCTATTCAAGCGCTCTAGGCTCTGCTCACTGCGCGTCTCCGCATGAACACGGCGGCAGCGAGAATGAGGGCGAGCACGAGAATCGTCACGACGGGCACCGTGAATAGCGGCACCGGCTCAGGCTCGATGATGTGGATGACCTGAACGCAGGTGTCGTACACGACCGGTACCGGCGTCCAAACGATGATCGTCAGGGTATCGTAGTCGCACGCGAGCGCGAGGCCGGCGTCGATGATACCGTAGACGTCCTTGCAGGCGCCGCCGTCAACCGTGGTCGATCCCGACTGGTTGATGACGGGGATGCGGCCCGTGACGCCCTTGTTCTTGATGTTGTAGCTGTAGAGCGTCGGGGGAGCGCATTCGTCCTGGTTGCAGATCGTGAACGGAACGAACGCCTGGGTCTGTCCGCGATCGACGAGCGTCAGGGTGTCCTGGAGGACGCCGAGCGCCGGGGGCGCCGCGATGACCGTAACGACCAGGGTGTCGGCGTTGTAGTACTTGACGCCGGTTGCCGGACGGATGTTCGGATCCTGGCAGTCGCCGCACTCCGGAGCGCACACGCCCGCGTTGTTCGCGTACGCGCAGCGCGCGATGAGGGTGTCCTTGTCGCCGACAACCGCGTCGCACGGAGCCGTTATGGAGATCTGCTGATACCAGATGTAGCCGCCTGCCGGAAGTTCCTGGAGTGAGCCCATCGGCGGATTGGTCGCGAGGACCCAGCCCTGGAGGCTTACCGCATTGAAGCAGAGGGTGTCCAGAAGCTTGCAGCTCGGAACGGTCGAATACGGCGTCGCGTTGTACGGAGCCAGAGTGTAGGTCAACATCTGACCGGGATAAGCGTTCGCGTAGTCCCAGCCCGGCTGGTTGAACGGCAGGCCGTCATACTGACCGAAACCGTAACGAAGGGCGGGGTCGCCTTCCCAGGTGCAGCCCGCCGGCTGTGCGAAAGCGACTGCCGGCATAAGCAGGAGTGTGAGCGCCAGAATTGCGAATATCTTCTTCATTTGTACTTCCTCCACACGTTGAACAATAGTGTCTTGTTATTGATAGGCCCGATGCCGGTTCATCGTCGGCTTACAGCAGCCAACAACCGATCATCAGGGTTCATTGCCCTTGATTCCCGTTGATTTATATTGTGGTTTCTTCACCCCTTTCCTTGTTTAACCTCGCCTTTCGGCACCGCCGGTGATGAACAAAAAAAGGCATAAGCGTACAACCGCACACCTATACCATTCTGTACTCATGCATCACCATAGGTATCCTGCTTTACCTATGCGAGGTTATTTGCGCTCGATCTCCCTGGGCCTGGGAAGATCATCACATGGAAATGATACACCATACCGGGCCGGAAGGTCAAGTCTAAATTCCGGCCGGGGCCGGTCGATCGTCCGGGCCCTCCAATATGGCAAAAGGCATTTTTCCCTTGACAGCGCTTTAACTCGAACGTAATATTACTCTTTTGAAAAAAGCACGGGAGATATCCCGGGCTGGCGTAGCTCAATCGGTAGAGCAACTGATTTGTAATCAG
>JAFNGP010000254.1 GCA_017885175.1 bacterium | reverse complement strand
CAATACGAGGAATTTCTGGAGACGGCGTCGTGGATCAGGAACGATGCCCGGGACTCCGCGAAGCGGATCAAGATCATGTCGCGGTACACCGCCATTTCCTATTTGACGGATTCCGCGTTCATTATCCTCCCGTACACGCTGGATTGGGATACGATCATCCGTTTTGCCGTTTCAAGAGATGTCGATTACATCGTGATCGACAAGGCATATCTCATGAAGAACAGGCCGGATCAGTGGAACTACTTCAGAAGCGCGGAAGTGCCGCGCGAGCATATTCAAATGATGGCCGAGTCCAAGATAAACGACAACACGATCTGGATATTGAAGCTCTCGGGCCGGGTGGGCCCGTCGGGGGAGAGCGGGAACTGACGGGCACACAGCGGGAGGCGGATGTTCACCATTTCGGTGTTCGCGAAGAATGAAGAGGAGAATATCCCGTTCGTCGTCGATCGCCTTCTCGCGAGACATGACGCCGGCAGAATAGTCTTCGTTCTGGACGGGCATATCGAACCCGCGGCGCGGATCCTGACGGAGAGGCGGATACGATTCATCCAGGGTCCCGATAAAGGCAAGGGAGCCGCCATACGATACGCCATCCAAAACATCGATTCCGAGTTCCTGGTCTTCATGGACGCCGACGGGTCTCACGATCCCGATGAAATAGACGGGTTGCTGGATCCCCTGATGAACGACAGCGCGGAAATGGTCATCGGATCGAGATTTCTCGGAAGCAGCGAGGAGCTCCATGGCAGCATGGCCGACAGGCNNGAAGATCACCGACGCTCAAAACGGGTTCAGAAGCGTCAAGAGAAGGCCGTTTCTGGCCCTGGCGCTCGAGGAAGACGGCTTCTCCATCGAGCAGGAGATGGTCATCAAATGTCTGAAGAACGGTTACCGGATCCGCGAGGTGCCGAGCTTCGAGAGGAGACGAAAATACGGCAGTTCTCATATCTCGAATTCGCATTTCTTTCTCTTTGCCCGATGCATGATCAAGAATCTCTTCAAATAGGCTCGCGCCGCTTCCCCGAAGAATTGTGACAATTCCCTCCAAACTTCCTTGACACAATTGTATCTACCGGATATTCTCGGTATGCTGTGTATATTCTATAGATACTGTATGCGGGGGAAAGCGTTGCATATCGCGATTTCGAAGGAGAATCCGGACCCGATGCACAAGCAGGTCACGGACCAGATGCGGGACGCGATCGCGAAGGGCGCGCTTTCGCCCGGCGCGAGGCTGCCCTCCATCAGGGAGATGGCGCGGGAGCTCGCCGTGAGCCCGATCACGATCAAGCGCGCCTACGGCGATCTCGAGNNATCCGCGAGGAGATCGCGCGGATCGCGAAAAGCGCGGGCGCTTTCGGCATTCCGATCGCCGAGATCAAGCGGATCGTCGATGAACTGAGGATTAAACGGAGATGAAACACGCTTTTGTGGAACGGTTTGCGCGGGTCATGAAGGAGGCTTCGCATGATAGCGTTCGATGACGCACGGGAGATGCGGCGCAGGGCTTCGATGTATTACGGCGACGGGCTTCTCGATATCGGAATCGGGATCGGTCTCCTCTTCGTCGGATTCGCCATGATCTTCGGGTTCGGGGCGCTCGCCGGGATCTACCCCGTCCTCATCTTCCCGGTCGCGAGAGCGGCGAAGCGGAGCATCACAGCCCCGCGGATGCATCATCTCGATTTCATGCCGGAACCGGACGCGGAATCGAGAGTGCGCCGCAGCCGGGCGGTCGTCGCGGCCACGCTGGCGGTGCTTCTCGCGATCGGCGTGCTCGCGCTCCTCATGTCGCGGATGATGCCGGCGCGGATAGCCGGGGGGCTCCGCGAAAACGCGCTCGTCATCATCGGCTTGATGCTCGCGGCGCTCTTCATGGCAATCGCCTGGGGGGCGTCGACGAAGCGCCTGCGCGATTACGGCGGGATCGCGATACTCCTTCTCGTCTGCGGATACTGGTTCAACCTGGGCGCGGCCTGGTATCTGATGATTATCGGCTCCGTCGTCGGGGCGCACGGCGCGGTCGTCCTCTCGCGGTTCATCCGCGACTATCCGAGGTTCTATGGCAGGAACGGCAAGGCGTATCAGCGGAGCTTCTGATCCCCGCCGGGACCGGGCGCGCCGCCGCGCAGGATGTTTTTCAGGGCCCGTTCCGCGGCCTCGTTTTCCCCGTTGAGCTCCAGCGCCTTGCGATACTCTTTCTCCGCGCGGGTCGTGTCCCCCCGCGCGACGTACGCGTTTCCCGCGCGCACATGGTAGTTCGAGATGCCCCCGGGGGTGTCCCTCGCCACCGTCATGTTCGAGAAGAAGACGAGGGCTCCGAGCGCGGCGAGAGAGAGCGCGAGCTCCGCGACGCGGCGGCCGCGCACGAGGGCGAAAAGCTCCACGACGGCCGCGCCGGCGAAGGGAACGAGGAATACGACGACGCTCAGCCGGTACCGGGCGAGCACGTAGAAGGCGAGGGCGGTACTCAGGTACGCGAGAATCCCGCCGTAGAGCAGCGAGAACCTTTTCCACCGGCCGCTCGTGAGGAAGACGCCGAGAAGCCCGAGCGGGGCGACGAGGCCGAAGCCGAGAAGCGGGAGCGAGAGGATTCCCTTGAAGCGCCGGTGGAAGTTGAAATTCTCAACGTTCGCGCGCTCGTAGGCGTTCCAGAAGAACTGGAATTTGCGCCAGACGAGCGAGGTCCACGCGCCGGGATTCCCGCGGATATACTCGAGCCCGGCGCGAAGCCAGAAATTCGAAACCTCCGTTTGAGAAAGGGTCCGGCCCGATTCTTTCGATGCGACCCTCTCCATATTGATCGATTGCTCCTCGGGAGTCCCGCCGAGCGTTATTCCCCGGTACACCGGCACCTGGTAGAAGCCGTTCGCCTCGGGATTGTTGCCGTGATAGAAATTGATGCCGGCGCCCGTCGTGAGGGGAATGAATTCGCCCGTGCGGAGCGCGTTTCTGACGGCGAGAGGGGATATGGCCGCGGCGACTCCGACCGCGAGGACGAGCGAAGCTTTGAGAAACGAACCCGCCCGGCGGGGCGCCGTCGTCTCGCGGGCCGGGGCCGCGCCCGGCCGCGCCCCCGCGAAATAGATATGCAGCAGCGCGAAGGGAAACAGAAGCAGGGTGGGCGGATTCGCGGCGGCGGCGGCTCCAAGGACGACGCCGGCCGCGAGCAGTCTCGCAGCGCCCGGCCGTCCCTCGGTGAACATGACCGCGACGAAGAGGGCGTTCAGAAACACGACGATCGTCGCGGGCAAAAGGNNCGCGAGCATGACGAGACCGCACGAGGCCGTTCCGAGGAGCGCCTGCGCGATTCTTGCCGCCGCGAGCTCCGGACCGAACGCGCGATAGATGAGCGAAAGAAACCACGGATAGACGGGAGATTGCATGAGCGTCGTCGGGCCGGGGTCGCCGCCGAAGGCGAGCGCGCGCGCCCAACGATCGTACGTCGCCGCGTCGAGTTGAAGATCGCCGGAGAGCGGGTTGAAGCGCTGCGTAAAATAAACGTGGAGCAGGCGTATCGCGAGGGCGATCGCGACGACCGTCCATGCGGCGGCGGAAAACGTGACGCGGCTTCTTGCGGTACCGATCGATCTCATGCCCGCCAAGTCTAGGTTCTGCCCGGCGGCAAGTCAATCCGAATGGGTTGACGTTTTCGCCGGGCCGGAGTAAGGTTTCGTCGAAACGGAGGTGTTTCCATGAAATCGATGCGTGCGGCGCTTATCTGCCTGTTTCTCCTTTGTGCGGCGCCTTCGATTCCCGCGGCGGTCCTCGCCGGCGGTCCCGGATCGATGACGGGCGATGCCGAGGAGGGGGACGCCATGGCGGGCGCGCTGGATACGATTCCGCTTCCGGCCGTTCCCGCGAAGGGCGGCGTCTCGATCGAGGAAGCGATCTGGCTCAGGCGCTCGGTGCGGGGATTCTCCGAGGAAATTCCCGGCGCCGACGCCGTTTCGCTGCTCCTCTGGGCGGCGCAGGGGATCACCGACGCGAAGAACGGCCTCAGGAGCGCGCCGTCCGCGGGCGCCACGTATCCGCTCGAGATCTTTCTCGCGACCGCCGGGTACGTCGCGCGGTACATTCCCGAAAAGCACTGTCTCGTCGTCACGATGAGAGAAGACGCCCGCAAGGCGCTCGCCGGGGCCGCCATCGAACAGAACTGGTTCGCGGGGGCGCCGCTCGTCTTCATATTCACGGCGGTCGTCAAGAGAACGGCGGATCGCTACGACGAACGGGCGAACCTCTACGTTCCCATCGAGGTGGGCTGCGCCTCGGAGAATCTCATGCTCGAGGCGGCGGCGCTCGGTCTTGGGAGCGTCGCGGTCGGCGCATTCTCCGAGAAGGAAGTGCGCAAAACGCTCAGGCTTCCGAAGGGATGGGATCCGTACCTCATCGTGCCGGTGGGGGTTCCTTCGAAATAGGCGCCGGATAGAAGCGCTTGAAGGTAGCGTACGCGAGAACGGCGATCGCCGCTCCGATGAGCATTCCCGCCAGAACGTCAGACGGCCAGTGCACGCCGGTGTAGATCCGCGAAAACGAGACGAGAAGCGCGACGGCGAGAAGCGGCGCGAGCCAGCGCCGGTAGACGAGGCCGAGGAACAGCATCGAGGCGGTGATGTTGGTCGCGTGGCTCGAGGGAAATGAGAACGAGTTCTTGTAGCTCCGGGCGACCTCGGCCGGGGTCGTGATCCATCCTTCTTTCCCGAGCCACAGGTGCACGTTCCCGATGAGCTCGCACGGGCGCAAATGCCCGAAGATCGGCTTCATGACGCTCGCCGAGAGCTGGTCGGACGCGGCGAGGATCGGTATGAGCATGAGCGCGGCCCAGCGCCCCCGAGCCTTTCCGAATATGACGAGCGCGCACCAGATGAGGATGACNNAGGAGCCTGAACGCCCTGACGTCGAGCGACGTCGAATCGGGAGCCGCGGGCGCGCCGGCGATATCGCCGGGAAAAAGCGCCGTGGCCGCCGCGACGAGCGCCGCCAGAACGAGCGCGGCCCGGAGCGGCGCGCCCTGAAAGAGGAGACTCATTTTCATGTGGGCTATTCTACCAGAGATTCGACTCCCTGGACAAGCCTTCCCGAGATCCAGAACCCTCCGATGATGCTCACGAGGGACGCGCCCCTCTCCTTGAACGGGAATTCGACGAGGCGCGGCGGCCGCGCGGGCGAAAGGAATATCTTGTCGAGAAAGTCGCCGTTGCTCTGGATCGACTCGGGGAGCGTGGCGAAGAAGATGAAATCGATGAGAGAAACCGCCTCTTCCGCCCGCAGGGCGCACAGAATCGGGTGCCCCGCGCCGTCGGAGCGCTCGAACCCGAACGAGGGCTGGATCCTCGTGAAAAGGCGCCCCACCTTGAGGTACGCGTACGTGTTGAGCGACTTGAACGCGGGAACGTAGACCTTGAAGATCCCGAGGCTTTCGATCCGCGCGGCGAGATGGGAGATCTCGCTCGTGGCGGGGATCTTTTTCACGCCTTCTCCCTCATAGCCGGTCCGGATAACGGCCTGCGCTGCGCTCTGGAGCTCCCTCACGGCCTCTTCGATCTGGACCTTCAGGCCGGCCCCGTCGATCTCGACGACCCAGAAGGGGAGATAGACGCATGCTCCGTCGGCAGCGCTCGCGCTTCCGTCGGCCGGCGCCGCTCGAAAGACCGTGATCGGCTCGATCGAATCCCTCGAAAGAACCCAGTATCGGGAGCATTCAGGGCATTGAAACGTGACGAGCTGTCCCATGACGGGAAGCTCCCGACCGCAGTGGCCGCACCTCAAAGGTTTGATGCATAGTGTTTCGGTCATGTCAGTTCTCACTTTCGAGGATGCCGTTGATTCTGAACGCGAGCCACCGGTGAGGCGGCAGAAAGAGCTTTGCGCGCGCCGTGTCGAGCGCATAGAGGAC
>JAFNGP010000253.1 GCA_017885175.1 bacterium | reverse complement strand
TATCTCAGCCTCGAGGTGGCGCGCTTCGGCCCCGAGAAGCTCAGGGTGGAGAAGGAGCTCGATCCGAAGGCGCTCGACGTTCCCGTGCCGTCGATGGTGCTTCAGCCGCTCGTCGAAAACGCGGTGCGCCACGGCATCTCGCCGAAAGTCGGAGGTGGCGTCGTGCGGATCGAGGCTTTTCGGGACGGCGGGACGCTGCGCGTCGTCGTGAGGGATAACGGGCCGGGATTCAAGGAATTCGGCCGGGAAGGCATCGGGCTCAAGAACGTGCGCGAGCGGCTCCGCGTCGCGTACGGGAAGCGCGCCTCGATCGAAATTATCTCCGATCTGGGGCGGGGCACGTCGGTTATCATATTGATGCCCGTCGAAAGGGGACCGGGCAATGGCTGAGAAGGAACGTCTGCGTATCCTCGTCGTCGACGACGAGGCGCCCGCGCGCAAGGACCTGAAGCGCATTCTCGGCACGATCGCCGGCGTCGAGATCGCCGGCGAGGCGTGCGAGGGGCACGAGGCCGTGAAATCGATCAGGAAGCTGCGGCCCGACGTCGTGCTCCTCGATATCCAGATGCCGGGGCTCGACGGGTTCCAGGTCGTCTCCCGGATCGCGGATATGGAGCATGCGCCGTCGGTAATCTTCGTCACGGCGTACGACGAGTACGCGATCAAGGCCTTCGAGGTNNGAATCGCTCGTCATGGTCGACGCGAGCGACATTCTCTACGCGACGGTCTCCGAGGGCTCGATCAAGGTCGTCGCGCGGGAGGTCGAGGGCTCGGTCGCCTTCCGCTCGCTCGACGAGCTCGCGAAGGAGCTCGCGGGCCGCCGCTTCGCCCGCGTCCACAAGTCGTATCTCGCCAATATCGACCGCATCTACGAGATCACGCCCTGGTTCAGCGGAAGCTATCAGCTTCGTATGGAGGGAAAGGGCGGGCCCGTCATTCCCCTGAGCCGGGCGCAGGCGCGGGAGCTTCGGAAGCTCCTGAAGTGGTAGAGGGTTTCTGCCGCCGCGCCGTCCGATTGAGGGATTGTCTTTTCCGAAGAAACGGCATATATTTCAGGTGATATCCACTCATATGGAGGTGTCGTTGTGAAGATGTCGCGCATTTCGGGGGCGGCTCTCGCCGCGACGATCGTTCTCGCCGCAGCGTCGATGCCGCACGCCGCCGGGCTCGCGGATGCATTCACGATCACGGTGTACGAACAGAGCGGATCGATCAACGCGTACGCGTTTCAGTCCAGCGATCCGCTGCTCTATGCAAAGAGATCGGGCTATCCTGGCCCCCCCGGTTGGGGCGGAAGCGGGTACGATTTCGGAACGGCCGGGGCCGAGTTCTACGATCTCTTCTTCAGCGATTCCCTGGGGAACCTCTTGGCTCTCAGCCCCGGAGATCCTCTGCCCGTGCCCGCGTATCTCACGCTCATCTGCATGGATCTCAACGGCAACGACGGATCGATCACCCCGGCGCCGACATGGGTGGGCGCCGGCAACAACATCGACGCGGTGAAGATCTCATACGGCGTTGTCGATTACTGGGCGAACGCGGTCCTTCAGGCGACCTACGGTCTCTGCGACGAGCCGTTCTCGGCGAAGACGTCGAACTTCGCGGATGCCGCGCTCGGCCCCCAGGACGCGGTAATCACGAAGATGGGATGCGGTCCCTCGGCGCTCACTTTGCGGCTCGGAAATCCGGTGCCTGCTCCGCCAGCCCCGCCCGCGATCACTTCGATCACGGATGTCGGGAACGATCAGGGAGGCAAGGTGCGCATCAGGTGGAACGCGGCGCGCGCCGATTCCCTCGATAGCGCGAAGCCGATCACGGCGTACGCGATCTGGCGGCGGATCGATCCGCTGCTGCTCGCGGCGCCGGTCCCCGCCGCTACGGGCGCCCCGGGCGGCGCGATGTTCATGTATCCGCCCGGCGAGTGGGACTACGTGACGTCGGTTCCGGCGTGCTGCGAAAAGACCTACTCGACGCTCGTGCCGACGCTCGCCGACTCGACGATCGTGGGGGGCATGCATTATTCGGTCTTCTTTGTGCGGGCGCTCACCGCGACGCCGGGGGACTACCTGGACTCTCCGGTGGACAGCGGCTACTCGGTCGACAACCTCCCGCCGGCGCAGCCCACGGGAATGCAGGGCGTGCAGGTCGCGAGCGGGCTCAAGATCATGTGGGCGCCCTCGAGCGATCCGGATTTCTCGCACTTCGTTCTGTCGCGGGGCGCATCCGATAACGATCCCGCGCCGACCGTGCTCGCGACGCTCGCCGGGACGTCGTACATCGACGAGGCGTGGACGCCTCAGGGCAATACGTTCTATTACATGTTGTCCGCGGTGGACAGGAGCGGAAACGCAGGCGCGTGCAGCCGCCTCGCGCCCGAGGAGAACGTCGCGACGCTGCTACAGAGCTTTTCCGTGAACGCGAGCGGCTCCGGCATCGAGCTCGTCTGGCAACTTTCAGCTTGCGACGACCAATCGACGTTTGCCGTGCTTCGCGCGAAGGATCCCTTCGGGGCGTACGAGGAAATGCCCGTTTCCGGGCTCGTCAGGAACGGACTCGGCTTCGCATTTCGAGACACGAATTGCGAGCCGGGCGTTTTGTAC
>JAFNGP010000252.1 GCA_017885175.1 bacterium | reverse complement strand
TGATCTCTCCCGTATCGGCGTTGACTCCCGACGGTATGTCCACGGAAACGATCGGGAGCTCGCTCGCGTTGATGGCTTCGATCACCGCGGCGTACTCCTCGCCCACCGCCTTGTTGAGCCCGGTCCCGAGGAGCGCGTCGACGATGAGGTCCGAATCCTCGAGCGCCTTGCGCGCGAGCTCCTGCCAGCCGGAGACGTAGAGAAATACCTCGACGACCTTCGCGCCGTCGCCGAGCGAAGCGAGCCGCGCGTGATTCTTGGCCGCGTCCGGGGAAAACTCCTCGGGCGGGCGCAGGTAGTGGAGAATCACCTTCGCTCCCTTTTCCGCGAGGAGCCGCGCGACGACGAGACCGTCTCCGGCGTTGTTTCCGCGCCCGAGAAATATCGACGCGGCGATGGACTCGAGCGACGGAAAGTTCGATTCGATCTGCTCGAAAACGCGCTGCCCCGCTCGCTCCATGAGAGCCACCCCGGTGGCGAAGCGGCTGATCGTCGCCTCGTCGATCCGGCGCATTTCCGCTCCGGTCACGATCTTCATACGAACGTTCCTTTCATCGCTTCCCGCTTTTGTTGAGATCGTCGACGATCTTCACGAGCGCGTACGCGTCCGATATCTCGTAATCGGCGCCCGACTCCTTCGTCCCGAACGTGTCTCCGTACCGCGCGAAGACGGTTCTGATGCCGACCTCCGCCGCGCCCACGATGTCGCGCTCCGGCCAGTCGCCGACCATGAGCGCCTCGTCGGCCCCTATCCCCATTTTCTCGAGCACCATTCTGAACGGCGCCGGGCTCGGCTTGTATTCCCCCGTGTCCTCGTACGTGATCACCATATCGAACATGTGATGGAGCTGGAGATAGCAGAGCCGGAGCCACGCCTCCTGACGGGGAGCGTCCGATATGACGGCGAGCTTGAGCCCCTTGCCGAGAAGCTGGATGAGCGTCATCCTGACGTGCGGATAGAGAACGAGCGCCGCCTCGCGCGCGTGCCGGTAGCCGACGATTCCCGCGGCGAGGATCTTGTAGTCGACGTCGCCGATGAGGTTCACGAGGAGCTTGTTGAACACCTTCTGGTGCTCTATCCCCTCCTCCTGGTAGATCTTCAGTATCTCTTCGCGAATCCGGCCCGGCGGAACGAGGAGCCCCGCGTCGATCATCGCCTGGATGGCGGCCTCGATCGAAACTTCCTTCATGCGGACGAAATCGGTGANNGCGCCGATATACTGAAGCGATGCAGGATCAGAGAGACGATAACCGCGAAGCCCCCGGGCCCGAAGAGCCCGGACCGGGCCCGGGCGAGCCCGCCTTCGGCCCCGCCGGCCCCGGGGCCGGGATATTCGACAGGATCAACAATTATCTCCTGCTCGTGTACGCGTTCGCCTGTCTCCTCATGAACTATTCTCTCGCGGGGCTTCTCTACTTCAACTTCAACACCATGATCTTTCTCTCCCTCGCCCTCCCCGGAATCTTTTCGATCCTCGTCCCCTTCTATTTTCTCTCGCGAAGGTCCATGCTCGGCTTCGCGCGGGAATTCTCGTTCGCCCGTCCCGATCTCAAAACGTCGGGGCTCGTTCTCGTCATTATGGCCGCGGCGATTCTCCCCGTCGAGGCGTTCTCGAGCGTCTTCGAGCGAATGTGGGCGCCGGATGCCGATTATACCAGCTTCATCCTCTCAATCAAGCCCAAAGGGCCGGGCTCCTTTATCCTGGTCGCGATCGGCATCGTGCTCGTCGCGGCGGTAACGGAGGAGCTCCTCTTCCGCGGCTTCATCCAGAGAATCTTCCAGCGCAACATGAGCGGGCCGCTCGCCGTCGTCCTCGCCGGAATTCTCTTCTCCCTGAGCCACTTCAATCCTCCCGTGATTCCGGGAGTCGCCGCGCTCGGCGTCCTTTTCGGATACCTTTTTTACCGGACCGGCAACCTCTGGTATCCGATCGCGGGGCACGCGATCTACAACCTCGTGATGCTCGTGAGACTCAACGAAACCACGGAAGAGGAGATCGTCGCGGCGAAGGTCGTCGCTCCCGACATGGTATGGACGTTCTTCTCGCTCGCCGTCCTCGTGTCGGCGCTCTGGCTCCTGCATCGCATGCCCCGCCGAAGCGGGCAATAAAAAAGGGGCTCGACGGCCCCTTTTCGAAGGTATTTCGATCTTGCTACTTGCTCGAGAACGAAAGCTCTTTCCCGATGCTGATTTCCCCGTTGTCGATTCGAATGTTGAACCCGCACTCCGGGTTATTGCATACCCACGCCTTGTAGCGGATGGGCGCGCCGTCTCTCCCGTAATCCGACATGGGGAGAAGAATCCCCTTGTTACACTTCAGGCAGCCTGTAAAATGTTCCGACATATTTCCCCGCGGTTCCTCCCCTGCGAACCGGCTGTCTCACCTCCATCTCCACAGAAATCCCGTCCATAACCACTGTTCGCGTTTTGAAGCTTCCACATACTCCGCGTTCTCTGGTATGCTGTCAAGCGAAAAAGGAGTACGGCCGTGCGGCAGAACAGACACTCGTTTCTCCTCGACCGCATGCTCGGCAAGCTGTGCGTCAAGCTGCGAATGCTCGGCGTGGACGCGAAGCTCAACCCCGAGGGAGAGGCGGGACGCTTTCTCGTCAACGCGATGAAGGAAGGGAGAACGGCCGTCACCCGAGCGCGCGGCCGGAGGGACCGCCCGGGACCGAAACCCGTGATCCTCTCCTCATCCGATACGGCCGGACAGATCGTCGAGCTCTTCGCCGCGCTCGGCGAAGCTCCCCGCTTCGAACCATTCACGCGGTGCCTCGAATGCAACGTGCTTCTCGTCGGGGCGCCGGAGGAAACCGTGAAGGGGAGCATCCCGCCGAACGTCGAAAAAAGCTTCCATCGATTTTCTAGCTGCCCCGCGTGCGGACGGGTCTATTGGGAGGGAAGCCATTTTCAGGCGATGAAGGAAGAGGTCAAGAAGATCGAGGCAAAACTCGGGAGGAACGAATGGAACGAGAACGCTGGGGAACCAAGATCGGTTTGATTCTGGCGCTCGCGGGAAACGCCGTCGGCCTCGGCAACTTTCTGCGATTCCCCGTGCAGGCGGCGGGCAACGGCGGCGGCGCCTTCATGATCCCCTATTTCATCGCGCTCATCCTCGTCGGCATCCCGCTCATGTGGACGGAGCTCGCGATGGGACGCTTCGGCGGCCATCGGGGGCACGGCACGATGCCGGGGATATTCCAGCTCCTCTGGCGCCATCCGGCAGCGAAGTATTTCGGCGTCATCGGCCTTCTCCTGCCCATAACGATCTTCATCTACTACGTGGTCGTCGAGTCGTGGACCCTCGGATTCTCCTTCTTCTCCCTCATCGGAAAATACAACGGCGCGACGACGCAGGAGGCGATGGGAGGATTTCTGCAGGGGTTCCAGGGAATCGCGCATAACAGCTACTTCAACGGCATCTACTGGGGATACTTCTTCTTCATAGTGACTGCGGCGGTCAACTATCTCGTCCTCCGGCGCGGCATCAAGGGCGGAATCGAAAAGCTCGCCAACATCGGCATGCCGCTCCTCATCGTCATGGCGATCATTCTCGTCGTGAGGGTTCTGACCCTCGGCACGCCCGATCCCTCGAAGCCGGACCAGAGCGTCCTGAATGGTCTCGGCTTCATCTGGAACCCCGACTTCGGAGAGTTGAGAAATCCGAAGGTCTGGCTCGCGGCGGCGGG
>JAFNGP010000251.1:1414-3932 GCA_017885175.1 bacterium | reverse complement strand
TCGAGCTTGAGGCTCGACGCCGCGGCGAGCGTGCGCCCCGAATCGTCATCGATGATCTGCGCGTAGATGTGGTTGAGGCTTCTGAACACGCACAACCTCGGCCGCGCCGCCGTGCCGTGCACCTGTTTCCGCACGCGTTCGTGCCGTCTCAACCTGCCGTGTCTCTTTTCCTGATTGACGTCTCTTTTCACCTGTCCAAACTCCCTCTCGTCTTACGTGCCGGTTCCGACGGCTGCCTTGCCGGCCTTGTGCTTGACCACTTCGCCCGCGTACCGGACCCCTTTTCCCTTGTACGGCTCGGGCGGCCTGAACTTGCGGATCTCGGCCGCCGTCTGGCCGATCTTTTCCTTGTCGATCCCCGTTATGGTGATCTTCTTCGGATCGACGACCGTGATGGTGNNCTTTCCCTTGAGCTCGGCGCGGTATTCGACCCCTTCGATCTCGAGCTTCTTCTCGTATCCCTGGGATACGCCGTGCACCATGTTCGCGACGAGGGTCCGCGTGAGTCCGTGGAGCGACCGGTGCAGCTTCGAATCGCTCGGGCGCTTCACGGTGACCGTTCCGTCCCCGACCTCGAGGATCATGTCGGGATGAAGAGCGCGGGTGAGCTCACCCTTGGGTCCCGTGACCTTTATCACGTTGCCCGACACCTCGGTCTTGACGTCCGCCGGGATCGGCACCGGATATTTTCCCACTCGTGACATATCGACTTTCTACCTCCGTCGCTTCCCGCTCAAATCCCGGGAAGCCTGTCGCCCCTGCCCGCCGGCGCGCGCCCGGTTACCAGATATGGCAGAGAACCTCTCCGCCGACGCCGAGAGCGTGGCATTCCTTGTCCGTCATGAGCCCCTTCGAGGTCGAGATAACGGCGATGCCGAAGCCGCCCATCACGCGCGGTATCTTGTCCTTCGGGACGTACACGCGGCGGCTCGTGAGGCTCACGCGCTTCAATCCCTCGATCGCGCACACGCGCTGCTCGTCGTATTTGTAATAGATCCTGAGCGTCCCCTGCGCGCCTTCGTCGATGTACTTCACGTTCTTCACGTACCCGTTCTCGAGAAGGATCTTCGCGATCCCGGCCTTGATGCGGGAAGCCGGAATATCGACGTGCGCCATTTTCGCCTTTTTCCCGTTGCGCAGACGGACGATCATGTCGGCTATCGGATCGGTCATCATTTCGCCATCACCTCAAATTCTCCCTCGTGAATAGTCATTGGCCGCGAATCTACCAGCTCGCCTTTGTGATGCCGGGGATCTTCCCCTCGAGCGCGAGCTCGCGGAAACAGATGCGGCAGACGCCGAACTTTCGCATATACGCGCGCGGGCGCCCGCACCTGCTGCACCTGAAATATGCCCTTACCTTGAATTTCGGCGGCCTCTTCGCTTTCGCAATCAAGCACTTCTTCGCCACGGATTCTCCCTTTCCTCCGTATCAGGTATCAGATCTGGCGGAGCGGCATACCGAGGAGCAGGATAAGCTCTTTCGCTTCCTCGTCCGTCTTCGCCGTCGTTACGATCGTGACATCCATGCCCATGACCCTGAGTATCTTGTCGTAATCGATCTCGGGAAATATGATGTGCTCCTTGACGCCGAAGGAGTAGTTGCCCCGTCCGTCGAAGCTCCGCGGGCTCAGGCCCCGGAAATCCCTGATTCGCGGGATCGCGACGTTGACGAGGCGATCGAAAAATTCGAACATGCGCACGTGCCGCAGCGTGACGAAGCATCCGATGGGCATGCCCGCCCGCAGCTTGAATCCCGCGATGGCGTTCTTCGCCCGCGATATCGCCGGCCGCTGCCCCGCGATCGAGGTCAGATCCTTCACCGCGGCCTCGAGGAGCTTCGCGTCGGTGATCGCGTCGCCGNNCCGAACTTCTTCATCATCTCCGGCACCGCTTTTTCGATGTACCGGCGTCTGATATTCGGTAGATACCGTGTATTATCCATCTCGCTCACCGTTTCCGTTTCTCCGTTCCCGTTTCGGACGCGCCGGGCGCGGTCCGCGCGTCGCCACGCCTCGTCACTTCTGCTCGCTCAACATCTCGTTGCACTTCTTGCACCGGCGCGCCTTGCTCCCGTCGCCGAGAATGACGACGGACGTTCTCGTCGACTTGCCGCACTTCGGGCACACGAGCATCACGTCGGAGATATGAATAGGCGCTTCCTTCTCGACGATGCCCCCCTGCTGTCCCCCCCCGCGGCCCTGCTGCTTCCGCGTGTGTCTCTTGACGAGATGCACCTTCTCGACGATGACGCGGCCGGCTTCGGGGAACACCTTGAGCACCTTGCCTTCGGAACCCTTGGAATTGCCGGAGATTACCTTTACGAGATCGTTCTTCTTGATTTTCATATTGGTTTCCCGTTTCCTTAAATAACTTCCGGGGCCAGGGAGACGATCTTCATGAATTTCTTCTCCCTGAGCTCGCGCGCCACCGGCCCGAAGATTCGCGTGCCGATCGGCTCCTTCTTGTCGTCGATGAGCACCGCCGCGTTCTGGTCGAAGCGGATATAGGTGCCGTC
>JAFNGP010000251.1:0-1303 GCA_017885175.1 bacterium | reverse complement strand
GTCGTGTACTCCTACTTCGCCTTCTCCAGAATCTCAACGACCCGCCAGCGTTTCATCTTGCTGATCGGCCGCGTGGACATGACCTTCACGAGGTCGCCGGTGTGCGCCGCGCGCTCCTCGTCATGGGCGTAGATCTTCGCCGTGCGCTTTATCATCTTCTTGTACAGCGGATGCTGAAAGATGCGCTCGACCGAAACCGCGATCGTCTTGTTCATCGAATCGCTCACCACGCGCCCGACAATGGTTTTTCTGGGCTTTCTTGTCTCCATCTTCACTCCTCGTGCCCGGGATGCGCGCCGGGCGCTACGCCTTCTTCGCGTCTCCGGGGCCCGCCGGCGCCTTCTCGGCCTTCGCGTCGGTCCGGATCTTTTCGTTGATGACCGTCTTGATCCGCGCGAGGTCCCGTCGCGCAATGCGCACCTTGAGCGGATTGTCGAGCCGCTTCAGGGCGAGCTGGATCGTTATGCGGGAAAGCTCCTCCGAGAGCTCTTCCTCGCGGACCTTGAGCTCGTCGAAGCTCATCTCTCTCAGTTCCGTTACCTTCATGCTTCAAACCGTCCGAATTAGTGAAATCCTCTCTCGTATCTCCGCGCCGCCGGGCACCGGCCTCAGCCGGTTACCTTCCCGGTCGCTACCCTGCGCACGAACTTCGTCTTCATCGGAAGCTTCGAGGAGGCGAGCTCCATCGCGCGGCGCGCCTCGTCGAGATCGACTCCCTCGAGCTCGAACAGAATGCGCCCCGGCTTCACGACCGCCACCCAGTACTCGGGCGCTCCCTTGCCCTTGCCCATACGCGTCTCCGCCGGCTTCACCGTCACCGGCTTATCGGGGAAAATGCGGATCCAGAGCTTTCCCGAACGCCTGATGTGGCGCATGATCGCGACGCGCGCCGCCTCGATCTGGCGGTTCGTGACCCATGCGGGGTCCTCGGTCTGGAGCCCGTACGTACCGAAGTCGATGCTCGCGCCCCGGGTCGCCATGCCGCGCCTCCGGCCCCTTTGCTGCTTGCGGTACTTCGTTTTTTTCGGCATCAACATGACACATCAACCCCTTGTACAACCTTCATCAACGCGGCCGGGAGCTCTCGTCTATTATCGCGGCTTCGCTCATCTGGCGTCTGAAATCCTTCGGGAACAGCTCTCCGAGATAGATCCAGACCTTCACGCCGACCGCCCCGTACGTCGTGAACGCGGTCGCCTTGGCGAAATCGATCTCGGCGCGAAGCGTATGCAGCGGAACGCGCCCGTCCATGTACCCTTCGCCCCGGGACATCTCGGCGCCGCCGAGGCGGCCCGAAGTCTTT
>JAFNGP010000250.1:262-13581 GCA_017885175.1 bacterium | reverse complement strand
GAAGGACGCGGGCGCGCACTCGGCGCTCTGGGACGGCCGTAACAACCTCGGCGCGGACGCGGCGAGCGGAATCTATTTCTATAAAATGGAGACTGCGGGCTTCGGCGCGACGAAGAAGCTCGTGCTCCTTCGGTAGGGGGCCGGGGCGCCGCCCGCCAGGGCGAGACCGCTCGCCTATATGCCGCTGAATTCCCCTTCGACGACGCAGAAAAGCCCACCCGCCATGACGCCCGATACGCTTCCCTCGGCGACCGCCGCCAATCTGCCGACGGCGATGCCGTCGATCTCTTCGGCGCGGCTATTGAATATGGTTGAGCATACAAAACGCGGGGCCCCGTTGTTCCACGCAAAAGAATCTCCTGAAATCGGCCCGGGCCGCTTGAAACGATTCCGGATTTTGTGATATGCTTCCCGCGACTCGTCACCCGGCACTAAATTGAATTATAGTTCGAAGGAGCTGAGCCATGAAGAAGTCAATGTGGATACTTCTAATGATTCTTCCGCTGGCGGCATCCTGCGGCAAGAGCGGCGGCAATCCCGCGGCTCCGGTCCCGTCGGCGCAGGGAGACTACGTCGTCCTCGCCTGGAACGACCTCGGCATGCATTGTCTCAACCCGTCGTACGACAAGCTCGTCGTCCTTCCTCCGTTCAACACGATGTGGGCGCAGGTGATCAAGCGCGGCGTCAAGCCCGAGATCGTGACGGCGAACATATCCGTCGAATATCAGATCGAAGGCAATACCTACTCGTACGGCAAGCGGAACTACGGCCAGTTCTGGGACAACGCGGTGAAGCTCTTCGGAACGCTGTTCGGATTCACGAGCCTCGCGCACGACGTCGGGCTCACGGGGAGCACGCTTTCGGGGCAGATGACGCTCGCCGGAGATCATTTCGTCGTCGTGGGGATGCCCCTCACGCCGATCAAGGACGACGGCACGTGGGATCCGTATCAGGTCGCCGACATCACGGTGAAGGACGCCCAAGGAACGGTTCTCGTCAAGACGAAGACGGTCGTTCCTACGTCCGACGAGATGCATTGCGAGAAATGCCACGGCGCGGACCCGTTCGCGGACATCATATCGAAGCACGACGCGTCCAACGGCACCGATCTCGCGGGCACGACGCCGCGGCTCTGCGCGGACTGCCACGGATCCCCCGCGCTGGGTCTCATGAATCCCGGCACGTCGGGGAAGTTCCTGTCGAAGGCGATTCACGGCTTCCACGCCGACAAGGGCGCCTCGTGCTACGATTGCCACCCGGGACCGCAGACGCAGTGCAGCAGAAGCACGAGGCACGCGGCGTCCGACGGCAACTGCCAGTGGTGCCACAGCACGATGGCTCAGGTGGCGGGCTCGATTCCGGCGACGCGCATCCCATGGGTGAACGAACCGAAGTGCGTCATGTGCCACGACGCCGGGGAAGTGGACACGGGCGCGCTCCTGTACCGGAACGCGATGGGGCACGGCAATCTCTACTGCGCCGCCTGCCACGGGAGCCCGCATGCGATGATTCCGTCCCTCGTGGCGAGGGACAACTACCAGTCGCTCCAGTACCAGGGCTCGACCGGCAAGGTCAAGTCGATCGGAAGCTGCGGCGTCTGCCACGACAGCTCGCGAGGAGAGGGAGTCTCGGACGATTTCGTCGAGTCGCACGGCGGAACGGTGCCCAAGAAGATGAACGGCTGCCACATCTGCCACACGTCGCTCTCGACCGACACGACGAAGTGGCCCCACGCCTATACGTGGAAGAACAGCAACTAGGGCTCGGGCGGCGGCAGCAGCACCCTGTCGATCGCGTGGATGACGCCGTTCTTCGCCGGGATATCGGCGATGACGACGACGGCGTCCCCGATCATCGGAATTCCCCCCGGCATGGGCATGATCGCGAGCGGAACGCCGAGGAGTGTCGCGACCTCGGGAATCTTGCCGAGATCCGCGGCCGTGAGCTTTCCGGCCACGACGTGGTACAGCAGAATATTCTTCAGGGTCGGCGCCTCCTGAAGGAGCGATTCGGCGGCGCCGGGCGGCAGCTTCGCGAAGGCGCTGTCGATGGGCGCGAACAGGGTGAAGGGGCCTTCGCCCTTGAGCGTTTCGGCGAGCCCTGCAACGTCGATCGCGGTCGCGAGGGTCGAAAAGCGGCCGTCTCCCGAAACGATCTCGACGATATCGCCGATCGCCGGCGCTCCTTCCCGCTTCGGCGCCTCTTCCTTCTTTTTCCCGCAGCAGAAGATCGCGGCGCCGAGCGCGCAGCAGAGAACGAAAACGACAAGTCTCTTCATCGGTAGCCTCCTTGCGTCTTACCGCGGCTGATCCTTGAAATCCGGTTTTTCGATGACGGGAAGGAGCACGTGCGACGGATGCCTCGCGTCGTGGTAGATCTTCTGAGTCGCCTTGACGAATTTCGTCTCCGTTTCGTTGTGCTTCCCCGTGTTCAGGTTTCTCGAGAAGGTCGGGAACGCGGCCGACGCCACTTCCGCGCGGAGCTTTCTCCCTTTCGGGATCGTGATGCCCGTCTGCCAGAGATCGAGCCGGTATTCATAAATCTCTCCGGGCGTGAGAAGGGTCGGCTTCGAGAACGACTCGCGGTAGCGCGCCCTGATCGTCCCGTGGACGAGCGGAAAGACGAGCCCCTTCTCGTCGATCTCCGACAGGCGGACGAAGAAGTCCGTATCCTTCGCCGACGAGCTCGCGTAGATAACCGCCGAGACGGGGCCCGCGACGACGAGCGAGTCGCTCATCGGAGCCGTCTCGTACACGAGAATGTCGCTTCGCTCCTCGTCGACCTTCCCGTGGTAGGCGAACACCTTCGCGCGCTCCTCTTCGACGGAGACGGTCTTCGTGCTGTCTTTTGGCTCCTCGCCGGCGAGGTCCTCCGGAGTCGTGTAGAAACCGGGATCGGGCGTCGGATCGCCCGGATCGTACACGTAGCCGTCGCTCGGGGAATCCGCGCCCGGCGCATCGAATCCCAGCCGCCCGTCCCCCTTCGACGTGTTCGCCGCGCCGCCGCTCGAGAGGTAAAGCTTCGTGAATTTCGTCCCCGGCAGGGGATACGAGGGGCCCGTGAGCCACCGGTTCGTGTTCATGACGAAGAGGGCGACGAGCGGCTCCTTGTCTATGCCGTTCTCGATCCCCTTGAGCCAGCGGTCGAGCCAGCGCAGGTAGCTTCCCTCGAGATCGACGATGGCGTTCGGGCCGAAGTCCCTCTCGCCGGGGCCCCAGCGCGCCGCCGCGTCCGTATGTCCCCAGGGGCCGAGGACGAGCTTCTGCGTCGCGCGGCCGAAGCGCGCCATCGCGAGGTAGTTGAGCTTCGAGCCGATCCCGTCCCCGTCGAACCAGCCCGACTGATGATACACGGGCGATTTGAAGCTCCCGAGATCATCGAGGAAGCTCGCGCGGCGCCAGTATGAATCGTTATCGGGGTGCTTGATCCACTCACGCCAGTATTTATTCTTCTTGCCGAGCACCTTCGTGTCGAGGTCGATCACGGGGAGGTGCCGGAGCAGCTTCGCGTAGTTCTTCCCGCCGATCGCGCCCATCGCCTTTCCCGAAAGATCGGCCGTCGCCTCCTGCTCGAGAACGTCCGCCCACCAGATCGCCCCGAGCAGAAAGAAGGAGCCGTACTCGTACGGTATATTGAAATAGGGATCGGGGGGCGCGACGTTCGGGATGATGGTCGCGAGATGCGGGGGGGCTTCCCTGGCGGCCCACCACTGCACCCACCCCAGATATGAGGCGCCGATCATTCCCACCTTGCCGTTCGACCAGGGCTGCGCCGCGAGCCACTCGATCGTGTCGTATCCGTCCTTCGGCTCGTTGAAGAACGGATTCCACGAGCCCTCCGACGCGAAGCGGCCGCGGCAGTCCTGCACGGCGAAGACGTATCCGCGCCGCGCATAGAAACGAGCCTTGAGCTCCGACATGTCCTTCCCGTACGGCGTGCGGATCAGGATCACGGGGAATGCGCCCTCGGCGGCCGGCTTGTAAACGTCGGTCGCGAGCTTTTTCCCGTCGCGCATCCGCACCATCACGTTCTTCTCGACGGCCACCTCGAATTCGGGGCGCGAGAGAAGGGAGTCGGTCTCGGCGCCGAGCCGCAGCGCCTCGTAGCCTTCGCGCACGTAGGCGGCGCGCTGCGCGGGGACGTCGGCGAGGCAGAGCTTGTTATTCTCGTCCACCCAGACGATGATGTCGACGCCGGGGAGCCCGTACCGGTACAGGGTGAAGGTCCGCGGCTCTCCCCCGATGAATCGCTCCGCCGTTTCGAGCCTTTCGAGCGAGGCCTCCATGACGATCGCGGGAACGATGAATACGGGGAAGGTCTGCTTGCCTCCCCGCGCTGCGTTGTAGGCGCAAACCGCCTGGCTCATGAGCGCCGGGCTCGAGTTCTCGAAGAGAAGGGCGCCGGGCTTGAGATCGACCGTGCTCGCGCTTCCGCCGTCGGCCTTTATCGACGCCCTCATGCCCTCGCGCGTGACGACCGCGTTCCCCCGGGGGCTCTTTATCGCGATCGTCCGCCAGATGCCGCCGTCGTCCACTTCGATCTCTATCGACGCCGAGAAACTCTGGCCGCCGAGGGCGACCGTGATTTCCTCGGTGAAGCCTCCGCCCGCCTTCCAGTTGGAGACTATCGTGGCCACCGACTCCTCGTTGACGTAAATGGCGAACTTTGCGGAGTCTTGCAGCACGTTGAGAGGGAAGACCCTCTGCTCGAGCGTGTCCGCGGCGCTCCACGCCGAGGGGCCTCGAGCCGCGGAGAATGCCAAGAGGATGAGAATTAATAAGATAAAGCGTCTGCGCATCGTGAATCTCCTTTGTCCGGCGGCCGGGAGGTCGCGCCCGCGTGTGCCCGCTCGGGGCGTTCGGAGGGATTACAGCCCAGAAACGGTTTTTGTTCAATTCCAATTATCGTCGCGATATTCGGGGCGGGACATTTTCCATTTGACTAAAGCGGCATAATTGGTATATTTTACAGTTTCTTGGAACAGAAAATCGAAGCGGAAGCGAGGGAATGTGAACAGGTCTGATAGAATCAGGGCAATAACCAGCGCGATCGTCATCGTGCTCTCCCTCTGGTTCCTCTGGCCGACCTACCGGCTTGCGACCATGAGCAAGGAGGAGCAGCAGAGGCTCGAGATCGAAAACCCGGAGAAGATCGACAAGCTTCACAAGAAGGCGCTCAAGCTGGGGCTCGATCTCAAGGGCGGCATGCATCTCACGCTCGAGGTCGACGATTCGCAGCTCAAGGCCGACGAGAAAAAAGACGTCCTCGACAGGGCGCTCGAGATCGTGCGCAATCGCGTCGATCAGTTCGGCGTTTCCGAGCCGACCATCCAGAAGGAAGGCTCCAAGCGCATCATCGTGCAGCTCCCGGGTCTCACCGATCCGGAACGCGCCAAGAGGCTCCTCGGACAGACCGCGATGCTCGAATGGCGGCTCATCCGCCAGCAGGACGAGGTCGCGGGGGTTCTGAGAAAGCTCGACGAAACGTTCAGGCGCGTCTCCGGGGATTCGCTCGTCGAGATCGGCCCGATAAAGGCGGATACGCTCGGCGCCGTTCCCGATCCGACGAAGGCTGCCGCGGCGGCCAAGGAAATCCCGGGCGAGAGCCTCTTCGCCAAGACGAAGGGCGCGGACGACCTTCCGCTCAACGTGCCTCTCGAGACGGTCGACAAGACCAAGCCGTTCACCTCGCTCCTCGTGAGCTTCAATCGCGATTGGGTCCTCGTGCGCGAGGATAACGTTCCCCTCGTGCGCCGGATGCTCGCGCGTCCCGAGGCGCAGGCCGCGATGCCGAAGGACAGCGAGTTCATGTGGTTCGACGAATGGATGACCCTGTCCGAGGGGGGCAGGGGAAAGCCCCTCATGCTCGTGGCGAAGGACGAATACGTCTCGGGGTCGAATCTCGTGAGCGCCGAGCCCCAGCCGAATCCCCAGGCGCCGGCCCAGCTCTCCGTGGCGTTCACGTTCAACCGCAAAGGCGCGCGCGAGCTTTCGCGCTTCACCGGCGATAACGTCGGGCGCTTCACCGCGATCATTCTCGACGGGAAGATAAAATCGTTCCCCGTCGTCAGAAGCAAGATACCCGACGGCCGCGGCGTGATCGAAGGGACCTTCACCGACGTCGAGGCGCGCGATCTCGCGATCATCCTCCGGGCGGGCGCGCTCCCCGCGCCGATGTTCACGAGAGAAGAGCGCACGGTCGGCCCGAGTCTCGGGGCCGATTCGATCCGCCAGGGCCTGCGGGCGGGGCTCTTCGGCGCCGGGGCGGTCGTCATTTTCATGATGATCTACTATCAGCTTTCGGGTGTCATAGCCACGCTGGGCCTTGTTCTGACCATGGTCAGCCTGTTCGGTTTCCTCGCATACTTCGGGGCGGCGCTGACGCTGCCGGGCATCGCGGGCCTCGTGCTCACGGTCGGCATGGCGGTGGACGCGAACGTGCTCATCTACGAGCGCATCAGGGAGGAGCTGCGGCGGGAGAAAACGATCCGCTCCGCGGTGGACGCCGGCTACGAGCGCGCCTTCGTCACCATTCTCGACGCGAACCTGACGNNTCACGAGCATGTTCGCGGCATGCGTTTTCTGCCGTCTGATTTTCGACCTCTGGGTGTCCCGGCCCATGAAGAAGCTCAGCATTTAACGAAAGGCGCAGAGGAGCGTACATGGAATTCTTTCATAAAACGAATATCGATTTCATCGGCTTTCGCTACAAAGCCTTCATCATATCGGGCCTGATCATCCTCGCGGGGCTCGTCTCGGCGATCTCGAAGGGCGGCTACAAGCTCTCGGTCGAGTTCGAGGGGGGCACGCTCGTGCAGGTCAAATTCGACCAGCCGGTCCCGATCGCGGACGTGCGGACGTCGATGGGCAGGGCCGGGTACGCGACCGCGGAGATCCAGCAGTACGGCGAAAACGGGGACGAATACATCATCAAGATAGGCGGGGTCCAGGAGACCAACTTCGCATCGGAGCATCTCCTCGAGGGCCTCAACAAGGTGGCGCCGGGCTTGAAATGGACGGTGTTTTCGACGGAGCAGATGCCGCCGGATCTCTCCAGGGGCTTCGAGGGGGCCACGCTGCTCATCGTCGATGCGGACTCGATCCCCGAGATCGGGAATCTCACGGCGCGCATGAAAGAGAACGGGTACGGCATTCTCGAGGCGACCATGGAGACGTCGAAGCGGGCGGCGTTCAAGATTCCGCTCCTCGGCGCCGAAACGAAGATCGCCGACGCCCTCAAGGCGGAGCTCGCGAAGGATTTTCCCGGGCGGACGATCGAGATCCGCCGGACCGAAACCATCGGCCCCAAGGTCGGCAAAGAGCTTCAGAACAAGGCCTGGGCGGCCATCATCGTATCCCTGTTCGGCATCCTCGTGTATGTCGCGTGGCGGTTCGAGCTCAAGTTCGCAGTGGGAGCGGTGCTCTCCCTCGTCCATGACGTCCTCATAACGGTCGGCATCTTCTCGATATTCAACCGCGAGATATCGCTCTTCGTCGTCGCGGCGCTTCTCACGATCGTCGGCTACTCGATCAACGATACGATCGTCGTGTTCGACCGGATTCGCGAGAACTTCGGCCTTCGCCGGCGCGAGAGCTACGAGGCGATGCTCAACATCTCCATCAACGAGACGCTGAGCCGGACGATCATCACCGTGCTGACCGTGTTCATCGTGACGATGTTCCTGCTCTTCATGGGGGGCGAGTTCGTGCGCGATTTCGCGCTCGCGATGACGATCGGTCTCGTCACGGGAACGTATTCCTCCGTGTACGTGGCGAGCGCGATCGTGGTCGAATGGCAGAACCGGATCACCAATCGCCGGAAGACGGCGCGGTCCGCCGCCTGATACGGGCAATCAACCCGATTTTGATATTCTCTTTCGACGCGGGGCGCCTCTCGTGAGGCCGCGCCGCGCGCGGAGGGCTTGTCCGTGGAATCGGCGCTTCAGCACGCGGGGCTCGTCGTCCTGTACGCCGCGCTCTTTCTCCTGAACGTNNATCGCCGCCGCGGGCGAGATAGTGGAATCGCTCCTCGGCGTCGTGTACGTCGCCCGAAAGGGCGCGACGAAATGGGGAGTGCTCGGGGCGTTCGTCGGGGGGCTGGCCGGCGCCGTTGTCGGGACCGCGATCGTCCCGCTTATCGGGAGCATTCTGTTCGGCTTCCTCGGCGCCTTCGCGGGGGCGGTCGCGAGCGAGTACGTCTATTACCGGTCGCTCGACAGGGCGCTCCGCACCGGCTTCTTCGCCTTCGTCGGAAAGCTGCTGGCCATGCTCGTGAAGTTCGCGCTCGCCCTCGTCGTCCTCGCGCTTTTCATTTACAGAACGTGGCCTTAGGCCAGAATTGTCCACTTTTGTGGACGCCATTCCACAAAAGTGGACACCCCGAAGCTGCTTGAACCATAGCAACTCCTTTATTATCAACAAAATAATGTGGCATAGGCTATGCGATAAATCGTATGGTCGATAATGCCCCGAGGTGGATTCTGCCGCGGCCGAGCCGCCGGCGCGAAAGAGGGGACCGCTCCCATGCGACTCTCGCGTGTCTGCAGCATATTCGTTGCGCTTCTCGCCGTTCTCCTTCTCGCGGGCGTCTCGATATCGGCGCAGGAAGCCCCGAAGCGCGCGGGCGTTCCCGAAGCCGATATCGACGAGGCGCCTCTCATGGTTTTCAGAAATATCGAGAAGGCCTGGCAGTCCGGCAACGCCCAGGCGCTCGCCGGCCTCCTGAGCGAATCGCGCGTCTTCATGGAGATTCGCGGCATCGACCGGCGCGGCGGATATTTTACGAAGCCCCAGGTGCTTTACATCTTCAAGGACCTTTTCGTCGCCACCAAGCAGACCGCTTTCACGTTCGTGAAGTTCCACAATCTCGAGAAACAGGATAGCAGGATTTACGGGATGGCCCTGAGGAGCTACAAGATCAATCAAAGCGGCGGGCTCTACAAGGACAAGGTGTACGTCACTCTCGTCAAAGAGGGTTCGCGGTGGGCGGTTGCGGAAATCAAGTCTACATGGTAACGCGCGCGAATTGCGGAGCCTTTAAGCCGTGCGGCAGGATAAAGAGCAAAGAATATTTCAAGGCGTCCTCTGGGCGTTCCTTCTTGGATCGCTGATCTTCTTCATTGCGCGCCTGTCGTCCGGCAGGCTTTTTCTCCCCGCCACGGTCTGGTACATGTTCCTTCTTCTCGTCGTCGGATTCATCGTCTTCATTTTCATTCCCCATGCCGGCCGCGGCGTGCCCGGAGTGCCCGGCAGGCACGAAGAGGCGATCGAAAAGCACCGGTGGTATCCGCGCCATCTCGCCGAGATCATCGACGGGAGAGGAGGCGAGAAACCGGCCCGGCCCGAAGGCGGGGTATATCCGCCGTCGCGCGCGGTTCCCCCGGTGCCGCTCGTGCCTCTCCTGCTTCTCGGCGCGTGTCTCGTTCTCGCCTATCCGAGCGCTCCCTCCGAGAAGGAATGGCGCTCGAAAGAGGCGGTGCGCCTCAGGGGCGTGTACGACAACGCGGCGCGCGAGCTCGCGAGACTCGAAGGGCTCGCCCTGAATCTCGGATCTGTGGCGGCGTCGCGCGCCGACTGGAACGCCGTCGCCCGCGCGGATAACGCGGATCGATCGGCGCTCATCCGGGGGGCCGATTCGCTGGCGAAATCGGTGGACCTCGGAGACGTGCCCTTCCATGAGGTGGGATTGCAGATTCTCTCGCGCACGGGCGAGCGGATCGCGTGGGGAGGCTCGCCGCGATATCTCGCGAAGGAGTGGGCCGGNNCGTCGTCGATATTCCGCTCGAAGTCAACTACCGCATCAATAACCGGTTTCTGCGCAGCACGAGTCTCGGCGAGGCGCTTACCCGCCGCTACGGGGACGAGGTCGAGTTCTCGTTCTCGATGGGAGAGCACCGGGGAGTCATCGGATGGACCGACCCCAGTCTCGCGAAGAAGGACGTCAGCATTCTCTCCGGACCGAACCTCGGCGTCCGTGTGGTCGGCATCGTGCACGCGTCGACCGGTCTGCCGCTCGCGCGGCTCACGGTGCTGGGTGATCCGTACGCGGCCGTCCTGCGGGAAGCCGAAGCGCGGAAGGCCATTTGGGCCGGTCTTCTCCTCTCGATCGCCGTCGCCGCCGTCGCGGTGTGGATCTTCAGGATTTTCTTCAAGCGCGGCGCCTCGGAGGGCGCGCGGCTCGGGGTTCTTCTTCGGAGGGTCGCCGCGCTCGCCGTGGCGATCGCCGCCATCCGGATTCTTCTCGTACGGCTCAACATACCCGGCGGTCTCATCGGAACACCCGTGTTTCAGCCGTCCCTCTTCGCCGACGCGGTTCCGGGCGGAATCATGCGCAGCGCGGGAGATTTTCTGGTCTCGGCCGTCTTCGCGCTTGTTTTCGTATTCGGCTCGATCAAGGCGTTTCGAACGTACTACGGCGGGCACCTCGAGAGGCCGCTCTCGGGGGGAGGAGCGTTCTCCCCCGCGCGCTTCGCCGCGAAGGCCGCGATTCTCTTCGGCGCGATCGAGGGCGCAGTCGCGCTTTCCTCGAACGTGGTCTCGCGCACGACGGTCAACGCGCTTCCCCGGCTCGTCGGGCTCGACGTGAATCTCCTCGACGTGCCGGTGCTCGTGCTCCATCTCTCGCTCCTTTTCATGGTGTCGGCGGTCTTCATCGCGGCGCTCTTCGCCGCGCGCCTCGCGCTCGTATGGGGGAACAGGCGGCTCGTCGAGGGGCTCGCGGCCTCCGCGCTCGCGCTTGCGGGGTTCGCCGCTCTGAACGCCGGGCACGGGGGGCTCCTCTGCGCGGGGGCCGGATTGATCGCGCTCTCGTTCAGGATATTTCCGCTTCTCAAGAAGGAAGAGGCCGTCTCGGTCGTCTTCGCGTCCTTCTTTCTCGTGCTCGTTTCCTCGCTCGCCGTATACGCCGTCGCGACCGAGCGCTACACGGATCTGCGGAAAGGGTACATTCTCGAGAAAATCCGGGAGTTCAACAAGCCCGAAGACAACTGGATGCAGGTGTACCTTCCCGATATCTGCGCGGAGATATCGAACGATCCGACGATGTCGTCCCGCGTCGTTTCGCGGGAGGAATCGGCCGCGTTCGAGATATGGGCCCAGAGCAGCCTGAGCCGGGGCGGCCTGTCGTGCGTCTTCGAGGTGTTCGACGCGAACGGCGCCATGCTGTCGCGATTCGCGGTGGGCATGCCCTTCGCTATTCCGCGCGGGGTTCCGGATCGGACGCGTTTCGGCCTGGGGCCGTTCGTGCAATCGTCGCGCGCGGAAACGCGGGGCGGCGCCGTGCTCTACTACGCGGGCTACGCGCCGATCTTCCATCCGCGCGGAGCTCTTCTCGGGTGGGTCGAGATCACGATTCCGTATTTCTTCGAGAATCCGGAGCTGCTCGCCCGCACGGGNNCTGCAGAATATCGATCCGGGAGGCGAGCGGCGGCGCGACATGCCCGAGAAGCTCCTCGTCGCGCGCGTTTCGGGCGCGAAGGTGATCGCCTCGTCGGAGAGCGGATTGCGGCCGGGGACCGTTCTCGTCGCGCGCGCGGGAGAATGGTTCGCGCTCGCCGTGGGGAAGGAGACGTACGACTGTTTCACGGAGCTCGGCGCGAACGACACGGGATACCTCGTCGGCTATCGCGTCGCGAGCCGTCTCGAGAATCTCATCCAGTGGGCGACGATCGTTTCGCTCGACGTCCTTCTGACGATCCTCTCGCTCGTCGTTCTGTTCGCGCTGAAACGTCTGCCCGTGCTCAAGGGGGTCATGCCGGACGTTTCCCCGGGGCGGGGGCCCGGCTTCAGGCAGAAAGTGATGCTCTCGTTCCTCGTCGTTTCGATCCTGCCGGTCGTGATTCTCGGAATATTTTCAAGCCAGCTGATCGCGCGGCGCTACCGCGCCGAGGAAGAGAACAGGGCCCTGCTGCGGGCGCAGGCGGCCGTTTCTCTCATCGAGCATTCGATACGGACCGAAGCGGCGTCGCTCGCGGGCGGCCAGTACATCGGCGAGCTGCTGGCGGGGGAAGGGATGGATCGGACGCGGCCCGACGCGGGGATCGACACGCGGCGTTTCACGCTGATCGGGTCGGACGGCGAGCCGATATTCGGCGGCGCCACGGCCGGGCTCACGAGAGATCAAATCGCCGGCCTTCTCGCGGGCGCCAACATCGAGAGGGTCGTCGTTTCGTACGAAGCGCCGATTCTGTACGGCGGAGTCGTCGTGCCGACCGCGACCCGCGACGGCCGTGGCGGATATCTCTACTACCGGCGAGCGCTCGACGACGGGTTCGTCAAGAGCGTTTCGGCCGCGCTCGGCGCCGACATCAACGTCTACTACGACGCGCTCGTCAGGGCCTCGAGCGAGCGGGAGCTTTTCCTCGGGGGATTCCTCGATCCCCTGTGCAGGCCGTCCGCGTTCGTCGCCATCGCCCTCGAGGGGGGCGACGCCGTCGTGCTCAGAGAAACGCTCGGGGATTATTCATACTACGTGGCGAGCGCGCCGCTCTCGGCGCTCGGCGGCGCGCAGAGCGCCGTGCTCTCCGTTCCCATGCTCTACCTGCCCATTCTCATGCAGGAGGAGGTGCGCAGAACCTCGATGCTCGTTCTCGGTCTCCTCGCGCTCCTCTTCGCGACGACCGTGACGCTCGGCGTATTCCTCGCGGGAAAGATATTCAATCCGATCGCCGCGCTGCAGGGGGGCACGAGAAAGATCATCGAAGGCGAGCTCGAGTTCAGGCTCGAGGCGGAGGCGCCCGACGAGATCGGCGAGCTCGTCGAATCGTTCAACACGATGACGGCGGCGCTGCGCGAGGCGCGGCGCGGGCTGCTCGAGCGGCAGAGGTACCTCGCCGCGGTTCTCGACAACATCGCGACGGGGGTGCTGGCGACCGGCCGCGACGGCGCCATCATCACGCTCAACCCGTCGGGGGAGCGGATACTCCGGGTGTCGGGGGCGTCGGTCGTCGGCAAGCGCCCGGACGAGATCTTCGTCGAGGGACTCGCGCCGCTCGGCGGGCTCTTCGCCGCGGCGCCCGGCGAGATCCGCGAGGTCGAGCTCTCTCTCTTCTCGGGCGAGATGGCGCGCACGGTGAAGGCGGTCGTCGCGAGCCTCGTCGAGGGAGGGGAGGGCCTCGGCACCGTGGTCGTGTTCGACGACCTCACCGAGCTCATCCGCTCGAAGAAGCTCTCCGCGTGGGTCGAGATGGCGCGGCAGATCGCGCACGAGGTCAAGAACCCGCTCACGCCGATCAAGCTCTCCGCCCAGCTCATGAAGAAGGCGTACGACTCGGAGAGCGCGGATTTCGACGGAATCTTCAAGAGCGGCGTCGATACGGTCAT
>JAFNGP010000250.1:0-218 GCA_017885175.1 bacterium | reverse complement strand
TCGGCGTGCGGCTCTCGTGCGAGGGCGCGCTTTCGGTGCGCGCCGACCGGGAGGCGCTCAGGAAGATCCTCGTCAACCTGATGGAAAACGCGATCGACGCGATGCCGGACGGCGGCGAGATAACGGTCTCGTGCCGGCGCGACGGCGGCGCGGCCCTCGTCGGCGTCGTCGATTCGGGAAAGGGGCTTTCGGGCGAGATGCAGGCGCGGCTCTTCGAG
>JAFNGP010000249.1 GCA_017885175.1 bacterium | reverse complement strand
ACGAGCTTCTCGCACCAGGCGGCGATCGACTTGATGCCTCCGAGGATCACGACGGCGGTGAGGATCATGATGACGAGGCCGGTGATCCAGACGGGAACGTGGAACGTCTCGTAGACCATCGTCGAGATCGAGTTCGCCTGGACCATGTTGCCGATGACGAGGGCGGTGACGCACATGAGCGCGGCGAAAATGACGCCGAGCCAGCGCTGCTTCATCCCGCGCTCGAGGACGTACATGGGTCCCCCCGCCATGAGACCGCTCTTCGTCGTGATGCGGTATTTCACCGAGAGAACCGCTTCGGCGTATTTCGTCGCGATGCCGAAGACGCCGGTGAGCCACACCCAGAACACGGCGCCGGGTCCGCCCGCGGCGACCGCCGTCGCGACGCCGACGATGTTGCCCGTGCCGATCGTCGCGGCGAGCGCCGTCGTGAGCGCCCCGAACGGGCTTACGTCTCCCTCCCCTTCATGGGCGCGGCTGAAGGAGAGCTTTATCGCCTTGCCGATGTATCTCTGGATGAAGCGAAGCCGGATCGTGAGGAAGATATGGGTTCCGAGGAGAAGGATGATCATGGGAGGACCCCACAGGGCGTCGCTCCAGTTCTGAAAAAGCCTTTCGAGCGTCTGCATTTGCCCCCTTTCCCGGCGAGTGCGGGCATTGTAGCACAGGAAAACGCCGTGTCAATCGTTCATCCTCGGGACGAGGGGCGCCGCCGGCGCCGCCCCGACGGTTCAGCATTGTCTCTTGACAGCCGGCGCGGGGCTCGTGCAATCTGGGCGTCGAATGCCCGCATCGCCGCTCGGGAAAGGAGTATGCGTGTCCGGCGTCTACGACGTGTTGAAGGAGCGCGGATTCGTCGAACAGGTCTCTGACGAGGCGAAGGTCCGCGCGATGCTCGAGAAGAGCGTCACGTGCTATATCGGCTTCGATCCGACCTCGGACAGCTTCCACGCGGGGAGCCTCGTTCCGATCATGGCGCTCGCCCACATGCAGCGGCACGGCCACCACGTTCTCGCGGTCGTCGGGGGCGGCACCGCGATGATCGGCGATCCGAGCGGGAAGACCGAGCTCAGACAGCTCGTTTCGAAGGAGGAGATCGACGCGAACGCCGAAGGGCTCAAACGCCAGCTCGCGCATTTCCTCGATTTCTCCGGCGGCGCGGCGCTCATGGTCAACAACGCCGACTGGCTCCGCCCGCTCAACTATATCGAGTTCCTGCGGGATATCGGGCGGCATTTCAGCGTCAACAAGATGCTCGCCGCGGAGTCGTACCGGACGCGGCTCGAGACGGGGCTCAATTTCATAGAGTTCAACTACATGCTGCTCCAGGCGTACGATTATCTCGAGCTCTACCGGCGCCACGGGTGCACGCTCCAGATGGGCGGAAACGACCAATGGGGCAACATCCTCGCCGGCGCCGATCTGATCCGGCGCGTCGAGCGCGGGGAGGCGGAAGCGCTCACCTTTCCGCTCCTCACGACGGCGGCGGGCGCGAAGATGGGAAAGACGGAAAAGGGCGCGGTCTGGCTCGATCCGAAGCGGACCTCCCCGTACGAATACTACCAGTACTGGATCAACGCCGACGACCGCGACGTCGGCCGGTTCCTCGCTCTCTTCACCTTCCTTCCCATGGACGAGGTGCGCAGGCTCTCGTCGCTCGCGGGCGAAGAGCTCCGCGAGGCCAAGGAAATCCTGGCCGTCGAGGCGACGAAGATGAATCACGGTGAGAGCGAGGCGCTCAAGGCGCGCGAGGCGTCCAGGGCGCTCTTCTCGGGGGAGGGCGGCGTCGACGAAAGCTCCGTCCCGACGGTGGAGATGGACCGCGGGCGCTTCGAAGAAGGTATCCCGGCGTTCGCTCTGTTCGCCGATGCGGGGCTCGCGAAGACGCGCGGGGAAGCCCGGCGGCTCATCGCTCAGGGAGGGGGATACGTGAACGGGCGCCGTCTCGACGCCGCGGAAGAGATGATCACGGCCGGGGAGCTCAAGGACGGCGCGCTGATGCTGCGCGCCGGCAAGAAGAAATACGCACGCGTCAAGGCTTCGTAACCGGACTCCGCGCTCGCCTGCCCTTCGACCGCCCTATGGCTTCGCCGTAAACCGCCTCGATCGTTTTCACGTGGCGCTCGAGGCTGAACATCTGCTCCGCGCGCCGCCTGCCCTCGATCCCGAAACGAACGCGCATGTCGCGATCGTCCAGGAGCTTCAGGAGCGCGTCGGCGAGCGAGCCCGCGTTTCCCGGTTCGAAAAGAAGTCCGCTCGTTTCATGCGCCACGATCTCGGTGAGCCCGCCGCACGCCGAAGCGACGACGGGAACTCCGAACGCGATCGCTTCGAGCGCGGAGTGGCTGAAGGGCTCGGGTTCGACGGAGGTGTTGACGAAAACGTCGCAGCCGGCGATGAGGTCCCGCACGTCGCTCCGGAAGCCCGGGAGACGCACCCGATCCCTCAGGATCGCGCTCCGTTCGATTCTTTCCCGGAGACCGGCGAGCTCCGGCCCCGCTCCCGCGATGACGAAGTCCGCGTCCGATCGCCGCGCGAGAATCGTTTCCGCGGCGTCGACGAGTATGGAGGCTCCCTTCCAGGAAACGAAGCGTCCGGCCCACCCGATGAGAACGCGTTCCCGCGCCGCGCGTCTGCGCGGCTGAAGCGACACGACGTCGATCCCGTCGAACACCGCGACGATCCTGTCCCGGCGGAGCCCCTGCGTTGCGTAATGGTCGGCGACGGAGCGCGAGACGCAGAGGAAGCGGTCGACGCCGCGCGCCGCGAAACGCTGGAACGCCGTCGGGCGGAAGTAGCCGCGCTGGTGGCTCACCACCGGCACTCCGGCCCGCGACGCCGCGGCGATCGCCGCGAGGTTCGCCGTGAGGGAATTGTTCGTGTGGACGAGATCGAAACGCTCGCGCGCGATCCATCCGGCGAGCCATCCGGCGCATTCCCTCTCGACGAGCAGGTAGGACTTGAGGCTCCAGAGAAGGCGATAGGATTCCCGCCTCTTGAATCCGGGCAGGCGTATCTCGCGCTCTTCCGGCGGCACGGGCTCCGGTTTTCCCCGGATCGAGGCCAGTGTCGCGTTCGGGATGCCCGCGGATCCCAGCGCGGCGCGCGCGGCGAGGTCGTACGCGAACAGCACGAACGG
>JAFNGP010000248.1 GCA_017885175.1 bacterium | reverse complement strand
ACGTTCGAATCGCTCCGGCGGGCGACGAACCTCGTTGCGGAAACGGGCGCGAACAAGCTCGATTGAGGCGTCACGCGAAGGTGGAGGCGACGTATTCGCCGAGGGCCTCTTTCCAGCCGCGCATGGGGGAGAGGCCGAGCAGCTCGAAGTTGTAGTTCCGCATCGCTTCCATGCGGGGGCGGGGGGCAGGCAGGGGAAATTCGTCGGACGAGACGCTCACGAGACTGCAATTCCCGATTCCCGCCGCCGTCACGATTTCACGCGCCATTTCCAGGCGGCTCACGCAGCCGGTATTCACGCAGTGGTATCTTCCGTAAAGCCCCGATTCGATAAAACCGAACATCCCCCTCGCGAGATCGGCGGTATAGGTCGGCGAGCCGAACTTGTCGCTCACGGCCTTGAGCTCCCGGGAACCGCGCGCGCGTTCGACCACCTTGGCGACGAATTTCTTGTCGTCGCGCCCTCCGCCGAAGAGCCAGCACGTGGAGAAGATGTAGAATCGGGAGAGGAGGTCGCGGATGGCGAGCTCCCCCTCGTGCTTGGAGCGCGCGTACGCGTTGGCCGGGGAAACGGGATCGAATTCGACGTAGGGCGAGTCCTTGCGGCCGTCGTACACCATGCCGGTGCTGACGTATATCATAACCGCGTCGCAGCGCCGGCACGCGAGCGCGACGTTTTTAGTGCCGACGGCGTTGATTCGGCGGGCCTCTTCCGGATTCGTCTCGCATCCGTCGACGTCGGTCATCGCGGCGAGGTGGAGGACGAACTTCGGTTTCGCGCGATGAATCTCTTCGGCGATCGCTCCGGCGTCGCGGACGTCGGTCTCATGGAAATCGCCCGGGAAGATATCGTAACGCTCGGCGAACACGGAAACGGCGGCCTTTCCGAGCATTCCCTTCGCGCCCGTGATGTAGATTCTGTCCACGGCGTGCTCCTCGGGGAAGCTCAGCGATCCTTCCGGTTCCAGTCGTAGGGTATTTCCTTCGAATGCGCTTCGATGCGGAACTCGTCGGGATCGTCATAGCGGTAGAGCTCCGTCGGCGTGTTGACGACGACCGCTTCTTCGATCGAGACGCACTTGAAGCCGTGGCAGACGCCGGGCGGAATGTGGACTCGCACGGGATTGTGCACTCCCGCGAAAATCTCGACGAGCTCGCCGCGCGTGGGGGATTCGGCGCGCATATCGTAGAGGACTATCTTCATCATGCCGGATACGACGACCATGTTGTCGTGCTGCTTCTTGTGGTAATGCCATCCCTTGACGGCGCCGGGATAGGCCGTGGTCATGTACACCTGGCCGAACTTCTGAAAATCGCTCTCGTCGCTCCGCATCATCTCCATGAGGCGGCCGCGCTCGTCGGGAATAACCTTGAGTTTCGCGATAGTGACGCCATCGATCATGAAANNCGCGTGTCAATTCAGAACGACGCGCGACGGGGCGGAGGACGCCGCATCGCGAACGGCGCCCCCTCAGGGCGCGCCCTCTCCCCCGGATTCCCGCACGAGCGATTGCATCTGCGGGTAGATGTGCGAGCGAAAGATCTTCTCCCAGGAGAATTCCCTCACCTTCGCCGCGGTCTCCGGGCGGGAAAGACGTATCGCGGCGATCTTCTCCGCGATTTCGGAGACCCGGTCGTAGTAAAGGAATCCGTTTCCTTCGCGTATCGCTTCGGCAAGGGCGCCGAAGCGGGCGGCGAGAACCGGAAGGTTGCACGCGCACGCCTCGATCACCGAGAGCGGAATATCGGCCGCTTCCGTCGGCCCGTTCATGGGTGAAAAATAGCAGTCGGACGCCTGGTAGAGCTCGTGCATGTCGCTGGAGTATTCGTCGACGACGATGATTCCGGCCATGCGGAGCCGATGGGCCCAGGAGGGGTCGAGCTGACTCGCCTTGACGACCGGCTGCACGTCGAGTCCCCAGTTGCGATAGCGCAGAAGAACTTCGAGATTGCGGCTCTCCCTGATGTGGCCGACATGGAGCAGGACGTACCGGTCGCGGGGGAAATCGTACTTGCTCTTGAGCTGCGCGCGGATCTCGGGACTCGCCGGTTTGAAGAGACGGTCGTCGAAGCCCGGCATGATGAAGCCCGTGTCGATGCCGAGCCGCTCGAGTCCCTCCCTGAACGAGCGTACCGGGGAGAGGACGAGATCCGGTTTCCCGAACGCGCGGAGAAGGGCGTGCATACGGCTCACGCGCCGCTCCTGGAGTCCGATCGCGATCGTGGGGGATTTGGTGAGAAGGCGGAGCAGCGCGCCGCGGCCGATCCCGAAAGGCGTGAGTCCGGGCTGCGGAACATAGAGGACGACATCGAATCGTTCTCCGCGCGCGAGCCGAAGGAGCTCCGGCGTCACGAACGTCTTCGTGGACAGGGATCTGAGCGAGCGAATATCGGGATCGAAGTCTCCAAGCGCATGCACGACAGTCAGTTCTCCCTCGCGGTGGAGGAAGCGGCCGAGGTGCATAAGGAAAACGAGCGATCCCTCATGCGGTCTGTTCGTTATCTCTTCCGAGGCAAGGAGTATTCTCATAGGTATGGCGCAACGGCTCGAAATTCGCGTCCTTTCGCGTCAATATGGTGTTTCTTGCGAATCGCGACAACGATAATTGGGAAAAATCGGGTCAAAATATGGAAAGATATTTGCTAGGATACCGGCGGGCGCTAAATATTGGGTGGCATAGCGCCGCTAAACATGATATAATTTTCACACTTGGGCGAAGAGTCAAACGAGGTTGTGCATCATGAGCAGGAAGATCCCTTTCATTGACCTCCAGACCGGCACCAGAAAAATCAGAAAAGAGATCGACGAAGCGATCGGGCATGTTCTCGATAGCACCGCGTTCATACTCGGACCGGAGCTCGAGACGTTCGAATCGGAATTCGCCAAATATTGCGAAACCGCCCATTGCGTCGGCGTGCATTCCGGCACGGCCGCGCTCCATCTCGCGCTCGCTTCCTACGGCATCGGACCGGGCGACGAGGTCATCNNCATGGCGGGAGCGAAGCCGGTTCTCGTGGACGTGCGCGAGGACAACGCGCTCATGGACGTCGAGCGGGCGAGCGCGGCGATCACCCCGCGGACGAAAGCGATCATTCCCGTTCACCTTTTCGGGCA